>NZ_CAXSKS010000005.1:0-255758 GCF_964238105.1 Coprococcus sp. HPP0074
AAAAGTTTCAGGGGCAGATTTGACTTATACGAGTCAAATCTGCCCCTGTTTGGAACTATCTATTTCCCGACAGCCCCTTTCAGAATTGAATTGTAAATAAAACACCTCTTTCAGTGTTTATTATACTATATTCTGCTTGATGTTGTTCTAAAATGGTTTTGACAATGTATAATCCCAAACCACTCCCACCAGTTTTCTTATTGCGAGAATGTTCTACTCTGTAAAATGCATCAAATAGTTTTGGAATTTCTGAATCAGGAATATGAACACCTGTGTTTTCCAACAAAAATTGAACCGCTCCATCTTCCGCAAAGGCAGTCAAATAGATAGTGCTACCCTCCGGTGAGTAGGAAATAGCATTGGAAATCAAGTTATTGATTACTTTTTGTATCAGTGCCTTATCCCCAATAACACTCAAATCGGAAGAAATATTTTCATTCCAATCTATATCTTTTTGGATAATCAAATCTTCAAACAGCGCGTATTCCTGTTTGAGAATATCCGAAAACTGAATAGTTTCTTTTTTAAGTCCAACTTTTGACGATTTCATACGGGAAACCGTGAGAATTTCCTGTACCATATTTTCCATTGTATTGATGATTTCCAGAGAGCGCACCAAGTATTTATTACGATCTTGATAATCCCCAACATTCAAAATCATGCCCTCGGTCTGCCCCTTGATAACTGTAATAGGTGTTTTCAGTTCATGAGAAACTGCGGAAAAAAAGTCTAATTGTGCCTGTTCCAATGCACGTTCACGCTCAATGTCTGCTTGTAGTTTCTCATTGGCACATTTCAAATCTGTTATAGAAGCAGACAGCTTTTGTGACATTTCATTTAAGCTATGAGCCAATGTTCCGAGTTCATCTGTTCGATTTTCCTCACATCTCCAACTAAAATCCAATTCCGCCATTCGTTTTGATACACGACTGATACGCAGAACTGGTCTGGTTACATAATGAGAATATACGATAGAGGCCAGTACAGCAACCAACAGAATTACAAAAAGCAGAATAATAAAAATACTACCCAAAGTATCCTTTAACAAATTAACTTCTTGTGCGCTACCCGCGACTGTTAATGTGTAGACATCATCTGAATCTGCAAATGTAAAGATATAACTGTGCGTTGCCCGATATGCCGCTGAATCGTCACTTTCAATCGCTACACCACCTGTGACGAAAGCAGGGAATGTCGTACTGTTTTGTGACGGAAGTTCAATTTCACGATTTGAGGAATCAAATAATTGAATTAACACACCATTTTGATTTATTACAAATTCATCAATAAGCTTTCCACTTTCCATTGGAGTGAGATTTTCAACTTCTGTGAGAAGTGAATTGACTGCACTATCTAAACTTGCATCAAGTGTTGTGCTATAAGTTTTTGGGATAAGCCATGAGATAACCCCGTAAGTTATCATGCAACAAAGGCTTGTCAACAAAAAAGTGACAATGAATATCTTTGTAAACAAACTGCTCTTATTTTTCTTTATCAATTTTATATCCCACCCCTCTGATTGTCTGGATAAAGTCGATACCAAGTTTTTTTCTCAAATTTTTGATATGTGTATCAACAACACGTTCGTCCCCGTAGAAATCATATTTCCAAAGGCGATCGAGCAAATTTTGGCGGGTAAGAACGCGCCCTTGATTCAAAAGCAATTCCCGCAAGACTTCAAATTCCCGCTGCGTCAATTCGTGAGATTCTCCATTTACCGAAGCGGAGTAGCTGTCTAAATCCATAGTCAGTTTTTTATAGGATATTGTCTGATGTTCCTGATCTGGAATCATCGTACTCCGCCGTAGAACCGCAGCAATTTTACGAATCAAGATTGGCATGGAAAACGGCTTCGTAATATAATCGTCTACTTGCAAATCTAACCCTCTGATTTGTTCTTCCTCTCCGTTTAGAGCAGTCAGCATAATGATGGGAACCTGTGATTGCTTACGGATTAGCTCGCATACTGTAAACCCATCAATTTTAGGTAACATTATATCCAATAATATCAAATCAAAATGAGCGGATGAAAACAGTGCAATAGCCTCCATACCGTCACTTGCAATCGTAATTTCATATCCGACTTCTTGTAAAAAATTTCTTAAAAGATCTTGAATATCTAAATCGTCCTCAACAATTAAAATATGCGACATAAAAACACCTCCACTGGTATAGTAGCATAAAATTTTGTGATTTGTGTGTAGTTCCTGTTTAAATTATAATTGAAGCCATCAAATCTTTCAAATTTCAAATAGTGAAATCACATTCGCAAGACCTTTACCAAGCTAGAAGTTTGATACATCATTTTTATCGAAAAGATAACACTATTTATAATACAAGTATTGTGAAACCAAAACGCTTATACTATAATTTACTTATGCCAAAGTGGAGGAATATGACAATGTCAGAATACGGATTTACTAAAAAGGATTGGGCTTTGTTCAGAGAAAAAATTTCAGATTGGCAAGAAGCCTATATGAATAAATTGAATAAAGAATATATTGAGTTACTGAGTGGCGAAGGAAGACCTTCTGAAAAATTCTGGACTTTAGAAGAGCGAATTCGCAACGATAAAAAAGATACAGGTGTACAGTTAAAAATGAGTCGTTCTAATTGCATTCCTAACATTATTTCGCTTCTAAATGAAGAAGTTATCACGATGGAAGATTTAGATGAATTTAGCGATGAATTGAAGGAAACTATTCTTATGTATTGTTGATAATAAAATTGATGTATAATATTTATAGATTGTAACAAAGTTAAGGAGGGAGCGAATGAATTTAGAAATATATCAGAAATTGTGTTCAGAATCAAAAATTCTTTGGACACAGCATTGTCTGCAACGAATGCAGGAAAGAGATATCAGTCGTGCCGATGTAAAAAATGGAATTGCAACTGGTGAAATTATAGAAGATTACCCTGACGATTATCCTAATCCAAGCTGTCTGATTTTTGGATATAACGTAAATGGACGAATTTTGCATATTGTTGCCGGGTGTGATAATATAAATGTATATATCATAACGGCATATTATCCAGATACAAAGAAATTTGAAGATGATTTAAAAACTCGAAGAAAGAGGTGATGAATATGTGTATGTATTGTAAAAATAGTACAACTATCAATAGTACAACAACACACGTCGTAAATTATAAAAATTGTATTATTGTAATTAAAAATGTTCCATGCCTTGAATGTGATCAGTGTGGAGAAAAATATTATACAGATGAAGTTGCTGAACACCTTGAATTGATTGTTGATATGGCAAAAAAATTAATGCAGGAAATTGCAGTTATCGACTATCCACAGGTAGCTTAATAATTTCGGCGGAAATATCATTGCTGGTATTTCCGCCACTTCTTTTTATATATTCTTCGCACTATTCATCCCATCCACCCAGTTACATAAAATTACAATACTCTCCAAATTTACATTAATATATGTACGCCACCTTTTCGCCCACCAAGTACTTTCTTTCCTTTTAGATCATCCCATGAGAAATCCGGCATTTCTTCCCGTGCGACAAGGAAGTTGCCTGCGCGCTGTGTCAGCTGTGCAAAGTTGACGACATAATCATTTGCCCCTTCGTTGTAAGTGTAGATGGAAGCCTCTGATCCCATAAAGCCGATATCTGCCTCGCCGGAGAGAACGGCGGTCATTGTCTTATCGGCACCAAATCCAGTAATGACAGTGATATCAAGACCCTCATCCTCAAAGTATCCGTTTTCGATTGCCGCATACATCGGTGCATAGAAAATAGAGTGTGCGACTTCGTTTAAAATGACTTTAGTAGGCTCTTTTTCTGTCGGTTGCTTTGTTTGCTTTTCTGTTTTTTCGCTGCCACATCCACTGACGGTAAGTGTGAGAAGGGCAGCGGTAATTAAATACACAATTGGTCGCTTTTTCATAATCTTTTCCTCCAAAAGATTTGTGTGATTTCTATTAGTATATGAAATGGTAGAAAAATGTGTTTCCAAAATAGAACAATCGAAGATTGACTGCCATGTTGCTTTTTTTAGGAAAGTTATGGTATAGTGAATAACCGAAACAGGAAGAGTTTATGAAAATAAAATATTTGGGAGAGATGTTATGGGAGAAATATTGATGCAGGCGTTTTCGTTTGTTGCAATTATTATTCTCGGCTATGTGTTGCGCAGTCGAGGATTTTTTAAGGAAGAGGATTTTTATGTCATTTCAAGGATCGTGCTGAAGATCACACTTCCTGCGGCAATCGTTTCTAACTTTTCGGGGATGAGTTTGGAACCATCCATGCTTCTGATCAGCCTTCTCGGACTTGGGGGTGGTGTGATCCTGATTGGGACTGCATGGTTGATCAGTGCGGGGAAGTCAAAGGAAGAGCGTGCATTTTCTATTTTAAATATGAGTGGGTATAATATTGGAAATTTTACAATGCCGTTTGTGCAGAGTTTTCTTGGACCAGCGGGGATTGTGGCAACAAGTCTGTTTGATTCGGGGAATTCCTTTATCTGTCTTGGAGGTGCATACAGCATTGCTTCTATGGCAAAGGGGGAAGGCGGTGGATTTAAGATCAGGACGATTTTTAAGACACTGTTAAAGTCTGTGCCGTTTGATGCATATCTTCTGATGACTGTGTTATCGTTACTGCATCTTAGCCTTCCGGCTCCGGTTGTATCGTTTACAAAAATCATTGCAAATGGAAATGCCTTTATGGCGATGCTGATGATCGGTGTTGGATTTAAATTGTCCGGAAACCGGGAACAGATTGGGAAAATTGTAAAAATCTTGAGTGCCCGGTATGCGGTATCAATCGTATTGGCGCTTGCCTTTTACTTTTTGCTTCCGTTTCCGTTGGAATATCGCCAGGCGCTTGTGATTCTCTGTTTTAGTCCGATTGCCTCGGCAGCACCGGCATTTACCGGAGATTTGAAAGGAGATGTGGGGTTAGCAAGTGCGGTGAATTCCATCTCAATTGTAGTCAGCATTGTGCTGATCGTGGCAGTATTACTTTTGATTTTGTAAAAATAGAAGATTTTTGAAAGAGAAAAGAAGTGTGGACACTGTTTATAGAAGAAAACTATAAATAGTGTCCATTTATTATAAATAATGATTGGACGAAGACAATATAGAAACCTATACTGATAGTAGAGCGTGTTTCTTGAAATTTGTTGGTAAAATGCAAGAACAGACTCACAGAGAAAAAACCTGTCGGAGAGACAGATTTTGAAGAAACAGAAGAAACTAGGAGGGAATGAGATGAATTTAACAGATTCAAAAGCAAAGCTGGCAGTAGGAGGTGCTATTTGTGGAGTGGTAGCAGTACTGCTAGCAATTTTGGGAAATCCCGGAAATATGGCGATCTGTATCGCATGTTTCATCCGTGATACGGCGGGGGCACTTGGGATGCATCAAGCGGCGGTCGTACAGTATGCAAGACCGGAGATTATAGGGATTGTATTGGGAGCATTTATTATTTCGGTTGTGACAAAAGAGTACCGTTCAACAGCTGGATCTTCTCCGATGATCCGGTTTGTCCTTGGTATTATCATCATGATCGGTGCGTTATTGTTTCTTGGCTGTCCGCTCCGTATGGTACTTCGTATGGCAGCAGGAGATCTGAATGCTTACGTAGGATTGATTGGATTTGTAGCAGGAATCGCAACAGGAATTGTAGCATTAAAGCAGGGATTCAGTCTTGGAAGAGCACACGAGACAAATAAGATGAATGGTGCCGTGCTTCCGGTATTAATGCTTGGCATTCTTGTGATGATTCTGATGGGATCTTCTCTTTTGATCGCAAGTGAGAAAGGACCTGGAAGTATGCATGCACCGGTGTGGTTAGCGCTGATCGGAGGAATTGTATTTGGAGCACTTGCGCAGAAAACGAGAATGTGTTTTGCAGGAAGTATCCGTGATATTATGTTAATGAAAAACTTTGACTTGTTCTCAGTGATTGCAGCTCTGTTTGGAGTGATGCTGATCTACAACATTGCAACTGGAAATTTCCATCTGAGCTTTTCAGGACAGCCGGTTGCACATGCACAACATTTGTGGAATATTCTTGGAATGTATATTGTAGGGCTGGCAGCAACACTTGCAGGCGGATGTCCGCTCCGTCAGCTTGTATTGGCTGGACAGGGATCTTCGGATGCAGCAGTGACAGTTGCAGGAATGTTTGTAGGTTCTGCACTCTGCCATAATCTGAAGCTTGCTTCTGCAGCAGCAGCGGCTGCCACAGCAGAGACGGAGGCAGTTGTCGGAGGACCTGCGATCCAGGGAAAAATTGCAGGGGTAATCTGCATTGTTGTTCTGCTGATTATTGCATTTGCAGGAAATAAGCGAAAATAAAGCAGAAGAAATATCAGAACGAAGAGAGGTCGACAGTATGAAAGAAGTAGATGCAAGAGGACTTTCTTGTCCGGAACCGCTGATGATGACAGCAGATGCATTAAAAAATGAAAAAGGTCCGGTGAAAGTGCTTGTCAGTGAAGTGAATCAGAAGATGAATGTGGAAAAGTATGCAAAGAGCCATGGGAAAACTTACAAATCCAGAGAAATTGGATCAGAATTTGAGATCATTATCGAGTAAGGCGACGGAAGATACATACTAATTAGACAGTACAGAAAAAATATGCTCTGCCTGATGAAATATCATCATTGGGCAGGGCATTTTTTGTACTGGTTTTTGAAAAAGTTTTTCGGTTACATCTATACTTTGAATGACATATCATGTATAATAAATTTATTGTGGTGCAAAAAGAAAGGGAACTTTCCAAGGACACAAAGTGCGGAAGATTCCGCTTTAGGATAGTATCGTTAGCCGTTGATTTGATGGCAAGAGGCGGTTGACAGGAAGGAACGGGGTTGAAGAATGAGTGAAAAAGAACTGAGCGCGGAGGAAATCAAAAGAAATACATTGCCACTTTTACGGCATGCGGAAACCATTTATGTGTTGATGTCTGTATGCACAAAGATGCCGTATGTTGTCTGTGATCCGGAGACATATGACGATGAGGTAATTGTATTTGTCAATGAGCAGGCAGCAAAGCAGGAGGCAGTCCGTCTTCTGCAGCAGGGAGAACCGGTTCAGGTTGTATCAGTAAAGAATGAGTCCTTGCTGGCATTTTACATCAGCCTGCTTCCAATTGGGGCAAATTGTCTGAGGGTGAATAAAGGAACACAGATCGAGACGGTGGTTCAGTTAGATGAACTGATCCGAAGACCAGATGGAGACCATCTTCCAGAGGGACAGATCCGTATTGAGAATCCGGAGTTACATTTGACGGCGCTGTATTTTGCACAGGAATTTCGCAAGAAGAGAGAGGGCGGGATTACTGAAGAAATTAAAGAGTTAAATGAAGAGATGCTGGCACATTTCCGTAGGGGGAAATATATTGTTGCAGTACAGAAAGAAGGGCAGCAGATTCCGATTCTGAGAGAAAAGGATGGACAAATGTATCAGCCATTATTTACAGATATTCAAGAATTTAACAAGTTTAACAAAGAGAAAAACTTAAAGGCAGCGATCATAGAGTTTTCAAATCTGCCAAAATTTCTGGCGCCGGAGGCAAAAGGCGTGATCATTAATCCAAATGCAGTGAATATCAAATTGGATATGGCACGTCCAAAACAACCGTCAGAAGAGCAGAATCAGGCACAGGCAACGGAACAAAAACAGGCAGAAGTGTAGCAGACAGAGTGGTCAGTAAATCAGGAAGCAGTAGAAAATAGAAACAGATATATGGAAAAGAAAAGTACCTTTGGCGGACACAAAATACAGAGTGTCTTCCGAAGGTATTTTTATTGCATGGAAAATCTTCCGACAGACAGAAACAAAAGTGGAGGGTTTGTTTCTTTTTTAGAAAGGGATGTTGATTTTTGAGTCAAATATGCTATATTTGTTACATTCAAAGGAGGAGAAGCGTATGAAAGAACGCGTGTTAAAGGAATATTTTTCCATTCCGAACTTAATGGGATATTTTCGGATTTTGTTGATCCCGGTATATTTATTCCTTTATATTCGGGCGGAGACAACGGAAGAATATTATATGGCTGCAGTTGTGCTGCTTGTTTCTTTCCTGACAGATCTTTTTGATGGAAAGATTGCAAGAAGATTCGATATGGTGACGGAATTTGGGAAGATTTTGGACCCTGTGGCAGATAAGTTGACACAAGGGGCGATGGCGATCAGTTTTTCCTATAAATATCCGGTGATGGGGATTTTGCTGTTCGTGTTTTTAGGAAAAGAGTGCCTGATGGCAATACTTGGCTTATATATGATGAAAAAAAATTACCGGATGGATGGAGCACAGAAGCATGGAAAGGTATGTACAGCGGTACTTGATCTTGTGATGATCCTTGTATTGATTCTTCCGGGCATGTCGATTTTGATCGTCAATGTTCTTGCTGGAATTGCAATCATAGTCATGCTTAGTTCCTTGGCATTATATTTGAAGATGTACTGGAAGGTATGGAAGAGTATTGCAGGAGGAAACCAAAAAAAGGAAATAGAGAATGTTTCTGAGAAAGAGAAGGAGGATAAGAAAAAGCAGGAAGCAAACATTCAGGAGAGAGAGGAAGGGGAATCGAAGAAGAAAGGCAGGAGAGGTCGTATGTGGAAAATCATACTGACAGTATGTATCATTGTTGTAATTATTGCAGTTGTTCTGATTCCTTATTTAAAACAGCCTAAAATTACAGAAGAAACAAAGAAAAATTTCAGTGTAGAAAAATTTTATGGAGAAAGCGCATCGGGAGAGCGGGCGAAAATCATACCGGAAAATGAGGAAGCTTTGGAGGAGCGGATCCGCATGATTTCGCAGGCGAAGGAAGAGATTATTTTATCTACCTATGATATAAAGGCAGATATCAGTGGAAAGCAGGTGCTTGCTGCATTATTGGATGCGGCAGATCGAGGAGTGAAAGTATCCATCGTAACGGATGGGGTTCCTTATGTGACTTCCATCTGGGGAAATCCTTATTTTCTTGCACTTGCAGGACAGGAAAATGTAGAGATCAAAATCTATAATCCACTTCGTTTCTGGCAGCCGTGGAAACTCATGGGACGTCTTCATGACAAATATCTGATCGTAGACCGGTCAATGTACATTTTAGGAGGAAGAAATACATATGACTTCTTCCTCGGAGACCAGCAGGGCTATCAAAACTATGACTGGGATATACTTGTCTGTGTACCAGAAGGAAAGAAAGACACATCTTTAGGGCAGGTAAGAGATTATTTTTCATCTGTGTGGAAGATTTCAGACTGCAAGCTGTATGGAAAGAGCCCGATCTGGAAGTGGAATCCGTCGGTGAAAACGGCAGAAGGAGAATTGCGCAGACGTTACAAGGAGATTGCAAAAGAGCATCCGGACTGGATCATGGAAAAAGATTACACAGAAGAGACAGTAGAAGTGAAAAAGATGACATTGCTTTCAAATCCGACGCATGTCTATGCAAAAGAGCCGGTTGTTTTTTATGAGATGACGGAACTGATGAAGCAGGCAGATCATGAAGTGCTTTTTCATACACCTTATATTATCTGTAATGACTGGATGATGAGACAGCTTGTAGAGGTATGTGAAGGTGAAAAAGAAATCCGGATGATGACGAACTCTGTAGCGAACAATGGGAATCCATTTGGTGCGATGGATTATCGGAGAAATCGGGGGAAAATCATTGACACTGGTGTACAGATCATGGAGTATGACGATGGCGTTTCTTACCATGGAAAATGTTTTACGATCGATGGGCGTCTGACCGGAATCGGCTCCTTTAACTGGGATATGCGAAGTGCCTATCTAGATACAGAACTGATGCTTGTAGCTGACAGTGAGGAACTGACCAGACAGATGAATCAGGCCATGGCAAAGTATGAAGAAAAGGCATTGAAAGTTGTAGATGAGAGTCAGTATGATCTGAAAGAAGGACAAAAGCCAAGGAAACTTAGCGACAAGAAAGCATTTCGGATCAAAGTACTCGATATATTTGGCTCCTGGGCAAGATTTTTAATGTGAATTAATTGACAATAGCAGAAAAATTATGTATACTGGACAAGACATGGAAGAACAGAGCAATCGGGTTCCATGCAAATATTTATTGACCACCCACAGATGTGGGGAAAGGCCATACGGACAGCCGGGTCAACTGCCGATAGGTGATATTATTACCGTTATTGATTGAGTTAGAAGCTCAATTTTATAAGTTGGTTACTTTATAACCAGTGCGTGAATGCGTGCATCAACTTGTGAAATGGTCAATAAGAGTAGTAAAAGTAAAGTATTTGCTATATAGACTCTAAGCTTTGTTATTCTATTAAAAAAATGGAAGAGATTTCGATTACTGATTACAGTAGGAGAAATGTAGATTGAGATAGAATAAAATATAGATTAAAACGCAAGTAATGGAATGGATTCACATTATTTGCGTTTTTTTAGTGTCTGGGAAATTACTTTGGAGTTCTTGCAATCAAAAAGATACTGCGTGTGGGGATAGCGACTCGCAGAGAGCAGATCGGAAAATATGCTGGGGGAAAGGCAAATGGAAAATAAAATCAGATTGTATGGATTTAACAATCTTACAAAGGTATTAAGTTTTAATATTTATGATATCTGCTATGCGAAGACGGCGCGGGAGCAGAAAGATTATGTGGCATATATTGATGAGCAATATAATTCCGAGAGGCTTACGAATATTCTTGTAAATCTGACGGACATGATCGGTGCAAAAATCTTAAATATTGCAAAACAGGATTATGAGCCTCAGGGGGCTTCCGTGACAATTTTAATCTCAGAGGAGAGCAAACTGCCAAGTGGCGAAATACAGCTTGCGCATTTAGATAAGAGTCATGTGACGGTTCATACTTATCCGGAATACCATCCGGAGAGCTGTCTCGCTACGTTCCGGGTAGATATTGAAGTTGGAACATGTGGGGAGATTACACCGCTTTCTACATTGAATTATCTGATTCAGTCGTTTGACTCTGATATTATTACGATGGACTATCGGATCCGGGGATTTACAAGAGACGTGGATGGGAAGAAACTGTTCATGGACCACAAGATTGCATCGATCCAGGAATACATTATGCCGGAGATTTTAAGAAGATACGATGCGATTGACATTAATGTGTACGAGGCAAACCTGTTTCACACGAAGATGATGGTAAAAGAGTTGGATCTTCAGGACTATTTGTTTAAGACAGATGTCTATGAATTACCGCCGACCAAAAGACTGGAGATCATCAATAGTCTGAGGCGGGAAATGATTGAGATTTTCAGTGGAAGAAATATTTTTTAGAGAGTTAGAAATATCTGGTCAGACAGCCGGATCATGGAATCGAAGTTACGAAAACGAATCCATGACAGGAGGATAAAAAATGGAAAAATTATCACAGACAAGAGCGCCGATCTACGAGGCGTTAGAAGCGTTCAGAAAGCAAAGAGTTGTTCCGTTTGACGTGCCGGGACATAAAAGAGGGAGAGGAAATCCCGAGCTTGCAGAGCTTTTAGGAGAAAAATGTGTGGGAATGGATGTCAATTCTATGAAGCCGCTAGACAATCTGTGTCATCCAATCTCGGTGATCCGGGAAGCAGAGGAACTGGCGGCAGAGGCATTTGGAGCAGCACATGCATTTCTGATGGTCGGAGGAACAACCTCGGCGGTACAGAGTATGGTGCTTTCCACTGTGAAGCGAGGGGAGAAGATCATTCTTCCGAGAAATGTACACCGGAGCGTGATGGGAGCAATGGTGTTGTGCGGAGCGATTCCGGTATACGTCAATCCGGAGTGCGATGACAGACTGGGGATTCCGCTTGGGATGAGTGTGAAAGCAGTTGAGAAGGCAATTCTGGAAAATCCGGATGCGAAAGCGGTGCTTGTTAACAATCCGACTTACTATGGGATCTGTTCTGATTTAAGAAGTATCGTAGCGCTTGCACATGCCCATGGGATGCTCTGCCTTGCCGATGAGGCGCATGGCACACATTTTTACTTTGGGGATAATCTTCCGGCATCTGCGATGGCGTGCGGGGCAGACATGGCAGCAGTATCGATGCATAAGTCGGGGGAAGTCTGACGCAGAGCTCTCTTCTTTTGACCGGACCGGAGGTGCATGAAGGGTATGTCAGGCAGATCATTAATCTGACACAGACGACAAGTGGTTCCTACTTGCTGTTGTCAAGCCTTGACATTTCCAGAAGGAATCTGGCGCTTCGCGGGAAAGAAATATTTGAAAAAGTAATCCGGATGGCAGAGTATGCGAGAGAAGAGATCAATCAAATCGGTGGGTACTATGCCTATGGGAAGGAAATTTGCAATGGAGACAGCATCTATGATTTTGATATCACGAAGTTGTCGGTACATACAAGAGAAATCGGGCTTGCGGGGATTGAAGTGTATGATCTCCTGCGGGATGAATATGATATTCAGATCGAGTTTGGTGATCTTGGAAATATTCTTGCATATCTTTCCATCGGAGATCGCCCGAGGGATATCGAGCGTCTTGTCAGTGCGCTTTCGGAAGTGCGGAGAAGATTTGGGGGACTAAGCGTAGGCCTTCTTTCCCAGGAATATATCGAACCGAAGGTGATCGTTTCTCCGCAGACAGCCTTTTATGCGGAGAAGGAATCACTTCCACTAAAGGAAAGTGCAGGGAGAGTGTGCAGTGAATTTGTGATGTGCTATCCTCCGGGAATTCCGATTCTGGCACCGGGGGAGAAAATTACAGAAGAGATTCTGGAATACATTGTTTATGCAAAAGACAAGGGATGCTCTATGACCGGACCGGAAGATCCGGACATTGAGCGGCTGAATGTGCTGAAAGGAGTGTAGGGAAGATGGAACTATGGTTTTCTGAGGTACAGACACCTCATGTAAAATTTTCAGTGAGAGTTGACAGACAGCTTTATAGTGGAAAAAGTGAATTCCAACGGATTGATGTGTTTGAGTCGCCGGAGTTCGGCCGAATGCTTGTGTTGGATGGTTACATTATGCTGACGGAGAAGGATGAATTTATTTATCATGAGATGATGACACATATTCCGATGGCGGTGCATCCATCCGTGAAAAATGTGCTTGTGATCGGCGCGGGAGACGGAGGGATTATCCGAGAGCTGACAAAGTATCCGGAAATTGCACACATTGATATGGTGGAAATCGATGAGCAGGTTGTGGAAGTGTGCAGGAAATATCTTCCACAGACTGCCTGCCGGCTAGATGATCCGAGGGTGGAGATCCATTATGAGGATGGGCTTCGGTTTGTGCGGAGCCGGGAAAATCAGTACGATCTGATCATTGTTGACTCGACGGATCCATTTGGACCGGGCGAAGGACTTTTTACAAGAGAGTTTTATGGAAATTGTAACAAAGCCTTGAAAGAGGACGGAATCATGATCAACCAGCATGAAAGTCCATTTTATGATGAAGATGCTATTTCCTGCCAGAGAATGCACAAACGGATCGTGGAATCTTTCCCGATCAGCAAGGTGTACCATGCGCACATTCCGACCTATCCGTCCGGACACTGGCTGTTTGGATTCGCATCAAAAAAATATCATCCGCTCAGAGACTTAAATGATATTGCATGGAACATGAGAGGAATCTCTTGCAGATATTATACGACGACACTCCACAAGGGAGCGTTTTATTTGCCGTACTACGTAGAGGAGATGTTAGAAAATGTTGAATAAAAATGTAGAAGTATTTATGGCATGTGAAAAGGAAGCACATGAGGCGGACATCGTATTGTTCGGTGCGCCGTTTGATTCGACGACGTCTTACCGGCCCGGCACACGGTTTGGAAGCAGTGCGATCCGCAGAGAATCTTATGGGATCGAGTGCTACAGTCCTTACCAGGACAAAGATTTGGAAGATACGAAGGTGATGGATTGTGGAGATCTGGAGCTTTGCTTTGGAAATACAAAAAAGGCGCTTGCGCAGATTGAAGAACAGGCAAAAGAAATCTTAGATAACTCTGCAATCCCATTTATGCTCGGAGGAGAGCATCTTGTGACGCTTGGTGCATTTAGGGCAGTTTTGGAAAAATATCCGGATATCCATATCATTCATTTTGATGCCCATGCGGACTTGCGGGAAGAATATTTAGGAGAGCAGCTTTCGCATGCTTCGGTGATCCGAAGATGCTGGGATCTTGTCGGAGACGAAAGAATTTACCAATTTGGTATCCGTTCCGGTGACCGGGAAGAATTTTATTGGGCAAAAGAGCATGTGACAATGAAAAAATTTGACTTTGAGGGACTTGAGGAAGTGTTGGAGAAACTGGAAGGAATGCCGATTTATTTCACACTGGATCTGGATGTGTTGGATCCATCTGTCTTTCCGGGAACCGGGACACCGGAGCCGGGAGGAGTTACCTTTGATGCACTGAGAAAAGCGGCTGAGAAAGTGTGCAGCCGGGCAAATGTTGTCGCCTGTGATGTAAATGAATTGAGCCCGCACTATGATCCAAGCGGCATCTCAACAGCAGCGGCATGTAAGATTGTAAGAGAAATGTTGCTTGCGCTGAGTAAGTAGAAAAGTTTCCGAAGAAGTTAAACAAAAAATAAAAGAAAAACAAGAGAAAAGAAACAAGGAGGAACAAAAAATGGGTAAA
Source organism: Coprococcus sp. HPP0074 (assembly GCF_964238105.1). Lineage (NCBI taxonomy): Bacteria > Bacillati > Bacillota > Clostridia > Lachnospirales > Lachnospiraceae > Coprococcus > Coprococcus sp. HPP0074. The sequence goes on from NZ_CAXSKS010000005.1 coordinate 14,592, forward strand.
GTGTTGATTGTAGGATGTGGAGGAGTTGCTTCAGTGGCAGTGCATAAATGCTGTCAGAACAGTGAGGTATTTGAAGAGATTTGTCTTGCGAGCAGAACAAAATCAAAATGCGATGCGCTGAAAGAAAAACTCGAAGGAACGACAAAAACAAAGATCACAACTGCACAGGTAGATGCGGATAACGTGGAAGAACTGATTGCACTGATCGAAAAGGAAAAACCGGATGTTGTCTTAAATCTTGCGCTTCCATACCAGGATCTGACGATCATGGATGCATGTCTTGCGACAAAGACACACTATGTAGATACAGCGAACTACGAGCCGGAAGATACGGCAAAATTTGAGTACAGCTGGCAGTGGGCGTACAGAGAACGTTTTGAAAAGGCAGGGATCACAGCACTTCTTGGAAGCGGATTTGATCCGGGTGTGACAAGTGTTTTCTCCGCATATGCATTAAAACATGAATTTGATGAAATCAACTATATCGATATTTTAGACTGCAACGGCGGAGATCATGGGTACCCGTTTGCGACAAACTTCAATCCGGAAATCAATATTCGCGAAGTATCCGCAAAAGGTTCTTACTGGGAAGATGGAAAATGGGTAGAGACAGAGCCGATGGAGATTAAAAGAGTTTATAATTTTGATGGAGTCGGAGAGAAAGATATGTATCTGCTCCACCATGAGGAGATTGAAAGTCTTGCATTAAATATTCCGGGAATCAAGAGAATTCGTTTCTTCATGACATTTGGCCAGAGTTATCTGACACATTTAAAATGCCTGGAAAATGTGGGAATGACTTCGATCGAGCCGATCATGTATGAAGGAAAAGAGATCATCCCGTTACAGTTCTTAAAAGCAGTCCTTCCGGATCCTTCTTCACTGGGACCGCGTACAAAAGGAAAGACCAATATCGGATGTATTTTCCAGGGAAAGAAAGATGGAAAGGAAAAGACATATCAGTTATATAATATTTGTGATCATCAAGAATGCTACAAAGAAGTTGGATCGCAGGCTGTGGCATATACAACTGGGGTGCCGGCGATGATTGGTGCGATGATGATCATGACTGGAAAATGGAACAAACCGGGTGTACATAACATCGAAGAGTTTGATCCAGATCCGTTTATGGATGCGCTCAATACATGGGGACTTCCATGGATCGAATCTCACAATCCAGTGCTGGTGGACTAATGAGCAGCATGGGGAAGGAAGTAGTCTCTACACCATATTTTGTTGTGGATGAGCGAAGACTGCTTCACAATCTTGAGATTTTAAAGCAGGTGGCAGAAGAAAGTGGATGTAAGATCCTTTTGGCGCAAAAAGCATTCTCGATGTTTTCTGTCTATCCGCTTCTTAGAAAGTATCTTTGCGGGACTACGGCAAGTGGTCTTTATGAGGCAAGACTTGGCAAAGAAGAGTTTGGCGGGGAGACACATGTGTTCTCCCCGGCATATCGGGCGGAGGAATTTGACGAATTGCTCCAGTATGTAGATGATCTTGTATTTAACTCTCCGGCACAGGTAAGAAAATATGGGATTCGCGCAAAGAATGCGGGAAAATCTATCGGACTGCGTGTCAATCCGGAGTGTTCCACACAGGAGGGCCATGCCATTTACGACCCATGCGCACCGGGTTCACGGCTTGGAACAACATTAGAAGCATTTGAGGAGGAGCTCGTACCGCTTCTCGATGGAATTCATATGCACACGCTCTGTGAGCAGAACTCGGATGATTTGGAGAAGACGGTCGAAGCGCTGGAGGATAAGTTTGGAAAGTGGCTTCCGCAGATGAAGTGGTTGAATCTCGGAGGAGGACATCATATCACAAGAGCAGATTATGATCGAGAGCGACTTGTGAGGATTATCCGCCGTCTGAGAGAAAAATACCAATTGGAAGTTTACCTGGAACCGGGAGAGGCAGTCGTATTAAATGCGGGAGATCTTGTTGCAAGTGTGATGGAAATCGTGCATAATAATATGGAGATTGCCATACTGGATACATCGGCAGCATGTCATATGCCGGATGTACTGGAGATGCCGTACCGTCCACCGGTACAGAAGTCAGGCAATCCGGGAGAAAAACAATATACTTATCGATTTGCCGGTCCAACCTGTCTTGCAGGAGATGTGATCGGTGACTATTCTTTTGAAAAACCGCTTACAGAAGGAAGCCGTGTGGTATTTGAAGATATGGCGCTTTATACGATGGTAAAGACAAATACGTTCAACGGAATGGCACTTCCATCGATTGTTTTCCGCGATCAAGAAGGAGAAGAACATCTTGTGCGGACATTCGGTTATGAAGATTTCAAAAATAGACTTTCGTAAGATAGATTGTTTTGTTCCACATAAAAGGAAAAGAAAGCCGGGGATGAGATGAAACGTTCAAAACAGATGTCAGAATCCATTGAACTTGGAATTTTGCTTGCTTTGTCAGGCGGATTGATGGATGCCTATTCTTATATTTACAGAGACCATGTATTTGCCAATGCACAAACAGGAAATATTTTGCTATTTGGAATTCAGTTGGCGGAGAAGAACTGGACGGCAGCGCTGCATTATCTGTTTCCAATCAGTGCTTTTGTGGTTGGAATCGCATTGGCAGATATCGTACGCATGAAGACAGATGAGAAGAATTTTCATTGGCGCCAGATTTGTGTGCTGATAGAGGCATTTGTCCTTATTTGTGTTGCATTTTTTCCACAGAGCATGAACACAGTTGCAAACAGTCTAATTTCGTTTGCGTGTGGAATCCAGGTGGAAAGTTTTCGTAAAATTCACGGGCAGGGAATTGCCACAACGATGTGTATCGGAAATTTGAGGAGTGCTACACAGAACCTTTGTGAATATTGGAGTACAAAAAATCGGAAGGCAGTGGAGAAGGGAATGCTCTATTATGGGATTATTATTTGTTTTGTGATGGGAGCTGTGCTTGGAAATGCTTGTATCAGATATCTGCATGGAAAAGCGATTCTCGTCAGTGCGGGACTTCTTGCAGCAGCATTTCTTCTGATGTTTGTCGACAAAGAGAAAGAAGAAAAGGAAGCGGCTTCGCATAGAAAAGTATATAGAAAATAAAAGTGTGCTTCGCAGGAGAATCCATGAGATTAACCTGTGAGGCACACTTTTTTATTATAGAGAAATACTCTTTTAAAATTATCGCTCAGATGGAATATGACGCTTAATCGCTTCAAAGCTCTCACTGCTGATCACATGTTCAATCCGGCATGCATCTTCGGAAGCGATTTCCTCGGATACACCTAGTTTCACAAGCCAGTCAGTCAGAAATTCATGGCGTTCATAGATCATCTCTGCAATCTCGCGCCCGGAATCTGTCAGGAAAATGAAACCGGCTTCTGACACAGTAATATGCTTCTTCTCACGAAGATTTTTCATAGCGACACTGACACTGGATTTTTTGAATCCCAGTTCGTTTGCGATATCGACAGAGCGTACAACCGGGAGCTTTTTACTTAGAACAAGAATGGTTTCCAAGTAATTTTCTGCAGACTCATTTCCAAAAGTTCTCAAAATCTTCGCCTCCTTTTCCAAATAGAAATTTATTTTTGCTTTAAAAAAATTACATGAAACTGAAAGTAGTATAACATAGTGGCGAAAAAAATACAAATAAATACTGAGGAAGAGCGAAGCTGTCACGGAGATCAATAAAATGAAAAATAAAACAAAAAAGTAATTGACAACTAATAGTAATTAGATTATACTAATCAACAGATGAAAATGTTTATCAATTTCAACAGAGAAAGAAGATGATAGTATGCCGCTGACGATGGTAAGTGTAAATGAACCGAACACGATCATAAGAATCGGGGGAAAAGAAGAAACACGTCGATTTCTTGAAAATCTTGGATTTGTTCCGGGCGGGGTTGTGACAGTCATTTCTACAAATGGAGGAAATATGATTGTTGAGATCAAAGGTGCCCGAATCGCGATTGGGAAAGATATGGCGAATAAAATTATTGTGTAAAACACTGCGAGACAAACAATCGTCATAGAAGCGCAGAATAAAACAGATTTAGAAAATAAGATCTGATAGAAAGGAATGAGAAAAATTATGAACACATTGAACAAGATACCTTGCGGCAAGACGGTGAAGGTAAAAAAGCTGACAGGGGAGGGACCGGTCAAGCGCAGAATTATGGATATGGGAATTACAAAAGGGGTAGATGTTTTTGTGAGAAAGGTAGCGCCTCTTGGAGATCCGATTGAAGTGACGGTCAGAGGATATGAATTGTCGCTGAGAAAAGCAGATGCCCAGATGATAGAAGTAGAATAATTTTTTTTGCCCACTGGTTAGCGAATGCTAACGAAAGAAAGGTGAAACAAACAAAGAAAATTAGTAAAAAAGGAATAAGAAAAAAGGAGAAGTAGTATGTCAGTAAAAATAGCACTTGCAGGGAATCCAAACTGCGGAAAGACAACGTTGTTTAATGCACTGACAGGTTCCAACCAATTTGTCGGGAACTGGCCGGGAGTTACGGTAGAAAAAAAAGAGGGGAAGTTAAAGGGACATAAAGATGTTGTGATCATGGACTTGCCGGGAATTTATTCTTTATCCCCATATACACTGGAAGAAGTTGTGGCAAGAAATTATCTAATCGGGGAGCGTCCGGATGCAATTTTAAATATTGTGGATGGAACGAATATTGAGAGGAATCTGTATCTTTCCACGCAGCTGATGGAACTTGGAATTCCGGTTGTGATGGCAGTCAATATGATTGATGTGTTGGAGAAGAATGGCGATCGTATCCATATTCAGGAGCTCAGCAAAAAACTTGGATGTGAGGTTGTTGAGATTTCTGCATTGAAAGGAACCGGCATCAAGAAAGCAGCAGAGAAAGCGGTGGGACTTGCACGGCAGAACAAAGCGGTGGTGCCTGTACATGAGTTCTCCAAAGAAGCAGAGCTGATCATTAGAAAAGTAGAAGAAAAGCTAACCGGAATTGTAGAAGAACAACAGAAACGTTTCTTTGCAATAAAACTGTTAGAAAGAGATGATAAGATTGGATCTCAGATGGAACGCGTTCCGGATGTCAGTACAGAAATCCAGGAAATGGAGAACGTGTTTGATGATGACACAGAGAGCGTGATCACCAATGAACGATATACGTATATTTCCTCTATCATTGGATCTTGTGTGACGAAAGGATCTAAGGAAAAATTGACAACTTCCGATAAAATTGACCGTATCGTGACAAACAGATGGTTGGCATTGCCGATTTTTGCGGCAGTGATGTTTCTTGTCTACTATGTATCTGTGACGACAGTAGGAACGTGGGCGACAGATTGGGCAAATGACGGTGTATTCGGAGATGGATGGAGCTTTTTTGGAATCTCGGTTCCGGGTGTTCCGGTTCTTGTAGAAAGTGCGTTAAATGCAATCGGTTGTGCAGACTGGCTGCAGGCATTGATTCTGGATGGAATTGTTGCCGGTGTAGGAGCGGTTCTTGGTTTTGTTCCACAGATGCTTGTGCTCTTTATTTTCCTTGCATTTTTAGAAGCGTGTGGATACATGGCGAGAGTTGCATTTATTATGGATAGAATTTTCCGCAAGTTTGGCTTATCCGGAAAATCATTTATCCCGATGCTGATCGGAAGTGGATGCGGAGTTCCCGGGATTATGGCATCCAGGACAATCGAAAACGACAGAGATCGAAAAATGACAATTATGACAACAACTTTTATCCCATGTGGAGCAAAGCTTCCAATTATTGCACTGATTGCAGGGGCGCTCTTTGACGGTGCCTGGTGGGTAGCGCCGAGTGCTTACTTTGTGGGAATTGCGGCGATTATTTGCTCTGGAATTATTCTGAAAAAGACAAAGATGTTTGCGGGTGATCCGGCTCCGTTTGTTATGGAACTTCCTGCATATCATATGCCGACAGTCGGAAATGTGTTGAGAAGCATGTGGGAAAGAGGATCTTCTTTTATCAAAAAAGCGGGAACGATTATTTTGCTATCGACCATCGTACTGTGGTTTTTGATGAATTTTGGATGGAGTGACGGCTCTTTTGGAATGTTGGAAGCAGAACAGCTTGACAGCAGTATCCTTGCGAAGATAGGAAGTGTGATCGCACCAGTATTTGCACCGCTTGGATGGGGAGACTGGAAGATGGCAGTTGCAGCAGTAACGGGTCTGATTGCAAAAGAAAATGTAGTAGGAACCTTTGGTATTTTGTTTGGATTTGCGGAAGTAGCAGAAGATGGAGCAGAGATATGGGGCGCACTTGCAGGAAGCATGACAGCAGTTGCGGCATATTCTTTCCTGGTATTCAATCTGCTTTGCGCTCCTTGCTTTGCAGCGATGGGAGCGATCAAAAGAGAGATGAACAATGCAAAATGGTTTTGGTTTGCAGTCGGTTATCAGACATTGTTGGCGTATGTTGTTTCTCTCTGTGTTTACCAGATTGGAACTTGGATTACTACCGGAACATTTGGTATCGCCACAGCAGTCGCATGTTTACTTGTGATTGGATTTATGTATCTGCTTGTACGTCCATATAAAGAAAGTAAGACACTTCATGTCAATATGAAAGCAATGGCAGGTGCAAAATAGAAATAAGAAAGACTGCCGGTTCGGAGGAGTTCTCTGAGGCAGTCTTTTTTCATAGGAAAGAGATAGATTATAAACTGAAAAATTATTAAAAAGGAGGAAGGAATATGGGAACAATTGTTGCAGGAATGATCGTTGTAGGGTTAGTAGCGCTCGCAGTGAGAAGCATGGTAAAAGATAAGAAAAATGGAAAATCACTTCACTGTGGCGGAGATTGTAAACATTGTGGTGGGCACTGCCATTAGAGAGAAATAGTTTTCATTTTGGAAAGGACGGTATGAGCCAAAACATGACAGGACAGATTAAAAAAGTAAATGAGACAGGCAACTATCGGCGGACAAAGATGAAAAAAGAGATGGTTCTTCAGAAACTTCGGGAGCAAGGTTGCCGGATTACGCAACAGAGGCAGATCCTTTTGGATATTATATTGGAAGAAGACTGTTCTTCCTGCAAGGAAATTTTTTACCGGGCATCTAAGCTTGATCCGGGAATTGGGACGGCAACGGTATATCGTCTTGTCAATAAGCTGGAGGAGATTGGTGCGATCAGCAGGAAGAATATGTATAAAATTGCCTGCGATGAGGAAAATGGCAGCAGAGAAGTATGCAGAATTGAGATGGAGGATCATACTGTACGGTACCTGTCATCAAAAAACTGGAATGAAGTGATTCTTGCAGGGCTGAAAAGCTGTGGATACATCGGAACGCAAAAAGCAAAAGCAGTTGTGATTGAGTCTTGTGTTTGAGACTGATCGTGATAGGACTTTAAAAGATAAAATTTCTCAATAACAGAAAAATAATGGAAATTATCCGCAGGCAGGATTATAATGACAAAAATATTGTAGGAGGGAAGAGGCAGATGAAAAACCATAGATTTTGGGCATGGGCAATGGTCGCATGTCTGTTCATGACACTCTACACAGGCTACAAACATAAATAAATCTAGGAGGGATAAAAATGTTAGATTGTTTTAAATGTATTAACATGAAGAAAACAGGAATCTTTGCGGCAGGAGTTTTGTTTGGTACAGCAGGAGTAAAGCTGCTTGCGAGTAAAGATGCGAAGAAAGTGTATACAAACTGTACCGCAGCAGTACTCAGAGCAAAAGAATGTGTGATGAAGACAGCAACAACAATCCAGGAGAATGCAGAGGATATTTACGAGGAAGCAAAGGAGATTAACGCAAAACGTGCTTCGGAAGAAGAGGCAGACGTATTTGAAGAGGTCGAAGAAGTTGCGTCGGAAGCTTGTACTGATGATGAAACGGAGAGAGAGCTCTAATTGCAGAGAACAGGATGGAATTAACAGAGAGAACACTTGCGGATTTCTTGCCAAAAGGCGAACAGGATCAGCAGGTGTTTCCTTTTAGTTGTTCTACATATGGAAAAGAGGTAAACAGTGAGATTTAAGATAAAACATGAAATAGAGGGACGAATGCGGGTACATTTTCCGGGAAGTACAATGACATACCGACAGGCGGATACATTACTTTATTATCTGGAAAATAAAAGTGAAGTAATCTCTGCGAAAGTATACGAGCGCACTGGGGATGCGGTCATTCGTTACAAGGGAGAGCGACGTAGAATATTGGAAATGCTGCGTAGCTTTTGTTATGATAAGGTAGTTGTTCCGAATGAAGTACTTGAGACATCAGGCAGGGCACTGAATGCAGCATATCAGGAAAAAATTATAGATAAAATTTTATTCCGATGGATGCGTAAGTGGTTTCTGCCTTATCCGATGACGGCACTGTATACGGCTGCAATGTCTGTCAAATATATTTATCAGGGATTAAAAATACTGTGTAAAGGAAAAATAGAAGTTCCGGTTCTTGATGCGACTGCCATCGGCGTTTCGATTCTGAGAAATGACTTTGACACAGCATCTTCCATTATGTTTTTCCTTTCTATCGGAGAATTGCTGGAGGAGTGGACACATAAAAAGTCTGTGGATGACCTTGCGCGTATGATGTCGCTCAATGTAGAAAAAGTATGGATAAAAAAGAATGATCAGGAAATCCTTGTTGCGGCATCAACCGTAAAAAAAGGAGATTTAATCGTTGTACATATGGGAAACGTTATCCCGTTTGACGGTACTGTAATAGAAGGAGAGGCTATGATTAATCAAGCTGCGTTGACTGGAGAGTCTGTTCCAGTAAGAAGAAGCAGTGAAGATTCTGTCTATGCCGGAACGGTATTGGAAGAAGGAGAGATTACCCTGCGTGTGGAGAAGACTGGTGGTTCGAGCAGATTTGAAAAAATCGTGACGATGATTGAAGCATCCGAGAAGTTAAAGTCTTCGCTGGAAGGAAAGGCAGAACATTTGGCGGATCAGTTGGTTCCATATACGTTTGCAGGCACAGGACTAGTATACCTTCTGACAAGAAATGTGACAAAGGCGCTCTCGGTACTGATGGTAGATTTTTCCTGCGCGATGAAACTGTCAATGCCGATCTCAGTACTATCAGCTATTCGTGAGGCGAGCAAATATCATCTGACTGTAAAAGGCGGAAAGTACCTAGAAGCTGTTGCAGAAGCAGACACGATTGTTTTTGATAAGACAGGAACACTCACAAAAGCTCATCCGACGGTTGTGGATGTCATATCGTTTAATGGAGATGATCCGGATGAACTGTTAAGAGTGGCGGCATGTATGGAAGAGCACTTTCCACATTCCATGGCCAAAGCGGTTGTGTATGCGGCCAAGAAGCGGAATCTGGAACATGAAGAAATGCATTCCAAAGTAGAGTATATGGTAGCCCATGGAATCTCAACAGAGATTGAAGGAAAGCGGGCGGTGATAGGAAGCTATCATTTTGTATTTGAAGATGAGAAGTGTCGGATTCCAGAAGGAAAAGAAGAACTTTTTGAGAGTCTTTCCGGGGAATACTCACATCTCTATCTCGCGATGGAACAGGAACTTGCAGCAGTGATCCGCATCGAAGATCCTCTGCGGGACGAAGCAGTGGAAGTGATCCGCCTGCTAAAAGAGGAGGGAATTGCAAATATTGTTATGATGACTGGGGACAGTGAACGGACAGCAGCTTCCATTGCGAAAAGAGTGGGCGTGGATGATTATGATTCGGAGGTGCTTCCGGAAGAGAAAGCGAGATTTGTGGAGAAGGAGAGAGCAAAAGGAAAGAAAGTTATTATGATTGGAGATGGCATCAATGATTCTCCGGCGCTGTCAGCGGCAGATGTCGGCATTGCAATCAGTGACGGCGCAGAGCTTGCAAGGGAGATTGCGGACATTACAATCAGTGCAGATAACTTGTATGAACTTGTTTTGTTGAAGAGACTCAGTGACAGATTGATGCAGCGGATTGGAAGAAATTATCGACTGATTGTTGGAATTAACGCTGCACTCATTGCCCTTGGAGTGGCAGGAATTCTGCAGCCGACATCCTCTGCATTGTTTCATAATACATCAACACTATTCATTGGGCTGGATAGTATGAAAAATTTAATGGAATAGCATATCAAAAAGCGTGTGAGAGATAAGAAGTATCCTTGCTGTCTGTACAGATGGCAGGATACTTCTTCTTTTTTAACGGAAAGATTATTGAGAAAAATAGATCAATAAAAGTATTGACGAATCAACTTGAATTAGATAATATAAACATAAATTAGAAACAACTAACAAGAGAAGGAGGAAACATGAGTCAGGAAATATTTGAACTTGTGAAGGGGATGGATTTCAAAAAGATCGAAACACAGCTTGCTCTGCAATGTGCACCATTGATCATGGGACTGAAAGTTTCTAATCTTTTTATCATTCCAGCGGAGAATGAAACAGCAGTAAAAATGGTTTTGAAGCACTCAGGAATCTCTTATTTCCGGCTACTCCGGACGACAGAAAAGATCACATATCTTCTATATCGCAGAAAAGATCTAGAACAAGTGATAGAACATCCAAAGATGAGGGATTTCTTTCAGAAAGAAGGATATGGGCAGTTGACATTAGGAGCTATTTTGTATACCTTTCAGAAACGTTACGAATCTTATATGACAGCAGGAGGAATGTTTCCGCATGAGATGGGTCTGCTTCTTGGATATCCGCTCGATGATGTCACAGGATTTATAGAGCAGAAAGGCAAAAATTATCTTTATGCAGGATATTGGAAAGTATACACGAATATGGGAGAGAAGATTTGCCTGTTTCAGGCATTTGAAGAGGCAAAAGAAGCATTGATCCAAGCGGTTGCCAGAGGAATTCGGATAGAAGAACTAGTCCGGGGATGTGTGGCATAAAAATACATTGTCGATGAAAAAAGAAGCAGAGACAAGGAAAAGATAAGGAGGAAGATCATGGATAAAATTTATGTAGTATATTGGTCACAGACAGGAAATACAGAGGCGATGGCTGAAGCGGTCGCAAGGGGAATCCGTTCAGAAGGAAAAGAAAGTGCGGTTGTAGAGGTGGGAAGCATCTCACCAGAAGAATTAAAGGAAGAGGCAGTGTTTGCACTTGGCTGCCCGGCGATGGGAGCGGAAGTGCTGGAAGAATCAGAGATGGAGCCTTTTGTGGAAACATTGGAAGCATTTGTGAAAGGAAAGACAGTTGGCTTGTTCGGTTCTTACGGATGGGGAGATGGAGAATGGATGAGAGACTGGGAAGCGCGTATGCAGCAGGCGGGAGCAAATGTCATCGGAGGAGAAGGTGTGATCTGTCAGGAGACACCGGATCAGGAGGCATTGGAAAAGTGTGAAGAGCTCGGGAAAAATCTTGCAGATTTGTAGACAGAAGAGAAAAGAAAGGACAGAAAGATGAGCGTTGTAATTGTAGGAGGCCATGACCGGATGGTTTGTCAGTATAAAAAAATATGTAAAGGGTATAAGTGTAAAGCGAAAGTATTTACACAGATGTCTGCAAATCTAAGTGAACAGATTGGCACTCCGGATCTGCTGATCTTGTTTACGAATACCGTATCTCACAAGATGGTACGCTGTGCAGTTGCAGAAGCAGAGAAATGCAACGCAGACATTGTGCGATGTCATACAAGCAGCAAGAGTGCATTGACAGAGATTCTTGAGAATGTATGTGCTTCTTCTGTTTGCTAAGAGGATGGTAAAAAAAGAAAAAAGTAGTTGTAGGCGGCAGAAGTAACTGCCGCCTTTTGCATTGTGTTTCGTGCCATAGCGGATCAAAACAGAGTTTTGTGCAAGGAAGTCAGCACATAACAATAATCTTCCTCGGGACGATCTGAGCGGGAATGCTTTTCGTGGCATTTGTGTAATAGACGATCAAAAGGCGATCCGCAAGAGAGCAGCGGAATGGCTGCCCATTTGATCCGACGATGTCGGTGGCGGGGGAAACATTTAGTTTTAGTGTATTGTCGTTGTTTGTGAGAGTTTCATCAAAATAGTCTACGGTGATCGTTTCATTTGGCTGCTTCCTCCCAAGGATGACAGCACGGTACTGAGGAGGATAGATAAGTGGAACAGGAACCTGGGCATCGTAAAAAGCCGCGACAGTCATGCCGCGGCGAAGGCGTACTTCACTGATGACATACGTATCACTTGATACGACAACTGTGACAGTACCTTCAGATGTCTGCAAAGTGACAAGGGAGCTGCAACATTCATCGCCGAAAGGACGAATGTTTTGAATCGTTCCTTCCAGCGGGACAAAAGAAAAGTTAGGCATAAAATATTACTCCTGTTTTTCCCCAGTATATGCAGAAGAATATTTTGTGGCACCACTCTCATTCGAATCCAGTTTAGGAGGTTCAAACGGATAGATTGCCTCATAGGATTCCAGTTCAGCAGAGGAGGACGGTGCAGAAGGGATCAGTCCTGTGCAGTCCCATGCAGAAGCTGCAGAAGAAAGATAATCGTAAGAGTCAATGATCTCCTGATTGGTTAGTGTTTGTTCGGAAATTGGCTGAGTATCAGAAGAGATTTTTCCGGCAGGTGCAGCTGTACCGCCTTTTGCAGATTGTTCAGTAATTGGTTTCATAAAAAACTCCTTTCCCGTCTGTAAGTCGTTGATATCCGGTAATAATTTTTTTTAAGATAGAAAAGATATCATAAATAGTATGAGCGGAAAGGAGAAAAATTATGTTTTCAAATGCAGAAAGGCGATGGTATAATAAAAATTGTCAAGAGAGAACTCAGGTAAGAACAATGAGCAAAAATAAAAAAATCGAGATAGAAAAGAGGAAGTATTATGAAGATTGCAATAGATACACATTCACATACGATTGCGAGCGGACATGCATACTGTACGATTCGTGAAATGGCATCGGCAGCTGCAAAGAAGGGATTGCAAGGACTTGCGATTACAGAACATGCTCCAACGATGCCGGGAACCTGTCATCCATTTTATTTTTCTAATTTAAAAGTGATTCCGAGGCAAATGTCGGGAGTGGAGATGCTTTTTGGTGTGGAGTTAAATATTTTAGATGCAGATGGAACAATTGATCTTTCAGAAGCACTGTTAAAAGAGATGGATCTTGTCATTGCAAGTCTGCATCTTCCATGTTTTGCAAAAGGTGCAACTAAGGAAATATATACGGAAGCTTATTTAAAAGTGATGAAAAATCCATATGTGAATATCATCGGGCATCCCGACGACGGAAGGATCCCGGTAGATTATGAAAAAATCGTGGAGGCTGCTGCAAAGTATGGAAAAATCTTAGAGGTGAATAACTCCTCTCTGACACCGGGAGGGTTCCGTCAGAATGCGCGTGAGAATCAACATACGATTTTGGAACTTTGCAAAAAATATAAAGTACCTGTGACACTTGCCAGTGATGCACATGTAGATAGTGATGTGGGAAATGTGCGTTATTCTCTGGAAGTTGTACGAGAATGTGGATTCCCGGAGGAGCTGGTCGTCAATACGTCGATAGAGAAATTGAAAAAGTATATAGGAAGATGTCCAAAGGGATAGGAGTTGTCAGATGAAAAAATCAGTGGACTTTACAAATTTACTGTGATAAAATAGAGGACAGATAAGAGTCTGACAAAGGAGAGAAAAGAATGAGTAAGCAGATTAGGACGGAAGCGACAGATCTATTGTTTGATGCAATTTTGAGTTTGAAAGATAAAGCCGAGTGTTACACTTTCTTTGAAGATATCTGTACGATTAATGAGTTAATGTCATTATCACAGCGTTTTGAGGTGGCCAAGATGCTTCGGGAACAGAAGACATATTTGGAGATCGCCGAGAAGACCGGCGCATCTACAGCGACGATCAGCCGTGTCAATCGGTCATTGAACTATGGAAATGATGGATACGATATGGTATTTGAGCGTATCGGAGAATAGAAAGAGAAAAAAGAACGGAATAAAAGAAGCAAAAGCCTTGCAGGAGAGAATCTTGCAATGGTTTTTGCTTCTTTTTTTGGCTCTATAAGAGGTTTTTTCGAAGATAAATCATATCTTTTAACTGAATGCCACATTCATAGATCGTATGGTCGTAGTTTTTAACAAAAAAATCTTTTACTGCATGGGAGCGGACAAATCCGCAGGCTTCATAAAATGGAATGGTAAGCGGACTGTCTCCGGTACCAACCTGGAGGATGGAATACTGATTGTGGTAGGTTTCCTCTATAAATTTGATCAGCATTCTGCCATAGCCTTTCCGGTGGAAATGTGAATCCGTTGCAATGTTTTTTATCTCCAGAATACCATCACCTTCATCGGTGACAACACAGACCCCTTTGACTCCATTGTCGTCCAGTATGTACATAGTACCACGTTCCAGATAGCGATCGATCATATCCTCCTGCTCATCTGCAAGGAGCAGAAGAGGCAGATATTGTTTCTTGTTTGTAGTGACTTTTTTTATCTCTATCATAAAAAACTCCTTTATTCTACTGTTATTACATGTGCATTACTACATTGCTGTTGGCAATCAGGTAAAACAAAAAGTTTCATGATTCGCTGTTTTGTAGATTGTATCATAAAACGCAGATGAAAGAAATGAAAACCAGATAAAATCTATAAAAAATAAAGGTCGGATTGTATTTTGAATATCCAAAGAAAATCTTTCATTTTTCTTAATAATCCCCTCAAGATAACTTAAATTTATGCTGATATGATAAGGAGTATACAAAAGGGGGTATGTAGATGAGTAAGCAATCAGTGAGATATACGATTCATTTTTTAACAGCAGTCAGCATAACAGCAATGGTATTGTTTGTAATATATGGAATGCAGAACGGACTGTTTACAGACCGGACGAAGATGGAAATGTTGATAGAGCGGGGAGGAATCTTTGGACCACTGTTCTTTATCTTCATTCAGATGGTACAAGTGGTAGTTCCGATTATCCCTGGCGGGATTTCCTGTGCAGCAGGTGTGATTTTGTTTGGACCATGGATGGGACTTCTATACAATTATATCGGGATTGTGATTGGATCGATGATTAATTTTTATCTTGCAAGGCGGTATGGACAGTGTTTTGTAAAAGATTTTGTCAAAGAAGAAACATATGAAAAATATGCACAATGGCTTGAAAAAGGAAAGAAATTTGATAAGTTTTTTGCAGTTGCGATTTTCTTTCCATGTGCGCCGGATGATTTTTTGTGTATGTTGGCGGGACTTACAAAGATGTCATGGAAGCGGTTTTCTGCCATTATTTTACTTGGAAAACCAGGATCGATTGCCATCTATAGTCTGGCACTTGTCTATGCGGGAACGTGGATCAGTGGTTTGCAGTTGATATAGACAGAAGGAGGAGAGCATTATGAAGATACTTATTACAACAGATTTGTTTAGGCCTGCAATCAACGGTGTCGTGACATCTGTCTTGAATTTGGAGAGGGAATTAGAGAAGAACGGACACGAGGTAAAGATTCTTGCAGTGTCAGATACATGCAGTACCTATCAGATGGAAAATGTGTACTATATTCGTTCTGTTCCGGCAAAAATCTATCCGGATGTGCGAATTCCGGTATCGCGGGGCAGGGCATATGTGCAGGAGATTATCGAGTGGAATCCAGATGTCATTCACAGTCAGTGTGAATTTTTTAGTTTTGGCTTTGCAAAACGAATTGCAAGGAAAACAGGAGCAATATTGCTGCATACTTATCATACGTTGTATGAGCAGTATACAGAGTATGTTCCGTTTGGAAAAAACGTAAGTCGAGAGATGCTTGGAAAATGGATGAAAATGCGGCTGTCTTGTGTAGATGCTGTGATTGCTCCAACAAAGAAGGTGGAACGTACGCTCAGAGAATATGGATTGACAGAGAGTGAAATTGCGGTGATTCCATCAGGAATCTGTCTCGATAAATTTCAGCAACCGTGTGAGGAGGAAAAAATCAAACAGCTTCGGATCAAGTATGATATTCCACAGGAGGCGATGGTGTTGTTAAGTCTTGGAAGACTTGGATTTGAAAAACGAGTCGATGAATTAATTTATGGAATGTGTCATTTGGTCAAACATGGGGAAAATGTGCGGCTGCTGATTGTCGGGGATGGACCAGCGAGAGCAAGTCTGGAGGAACTGACAGAGAAACTTCGACTTGGAACTTATGTAAAATTTACTGGGATGGCAGCACCGGAAGATATAGCAAATTATTATCAGTTAGGAGATCTTTTTGTCTGTGCATCGACAAGTGAGACACAGGGACTTACCTATATAGAGGCGATGGCGAGTGGATTACCGCTTGTGTGCAGGAAAGATGCCTGCCTGTACGGGGTACTTGAGGAAGGCGGAAATGGTTATTCTTACGAGAACTTAAACGAATTTTCAGAGATCGTCAGCCGTATCTTAAAGGAGCCTTTATGGATGGAAAAGGCAGTGGAGCATAGCCGGAACAACGCACGGAAATTCGGGACAGAGCAGTTTGGAAATATGGTACTGAATCTGTATCAAAAGGAAGTATGGAGAGGAGAATATGAGAGAAATGAAAGTATTGCTTTATGCGAAAAACGAGAAGATTGTGTCGAGAAGTGGAGTCGGACGTGCAATGTCCATGCAAAAAAATGCTCTTAAGTCGGAGCAGGTAGAACTGACCTGTGATCCTCGGGAAGATTTTGATATTGTGCATCTAAATACGGTATTTCCAAGTGATTATCATATGGCAAAGAAGGCAAAAAGAGAAGGAAAGAAAGTAGTGTATCATGCCCATTCGACAAAGGAAGATTTTCGAAACTCCTTTGTGGGATCCAATCTGACGGCGCCTCTTTTTAAATGGTGGATCATGAAATGTTATCAGATGGCAGATTTGATCCTGACACCGACGGAATATTCAAAATCGCTATTGAACGGATATGGGATCAAGAATCCGATAGAAGTGATTTCAAACGGAGTGGATACTTGTGAATTCCAGAAAAATGTACTGGATCGAGAGTCTTTTCGAAGAAAATATGGATTTCGCAACGAGGACAAGATTGTAATGTCGGTTGGGCTGTACTTTGAACGAAAAGGAATTCTTGACTTTGTGGAACTGGCAGGGAGAATGCCGGAGTATCAGTTTATTTGGTTTGGATATACACCAGAACTTCAGATTCCAAAGAAGGTCAGAGATGCGATTCACACGGATTTGCCGAATCTGACATTTGCAGGATATGTACCAAAGGAAGAGTTAAAGAAGGCGTACAGCAGTTGTGATCTCTTTTTATTTCCATCGTATGAGGAAACAGAAGGAATTGTTGTACTGGAAGCACTCTCCTCGCAGATTCCGGTTATTTTAAGAGATATTCCGGTTTATAAAAACTGGCTTGAGGATGGGCGGGATGTGTATAAATGTAAAAATAACGATGAATTCTGGGTGCGTGTCCATCAGATATTGCAGTGTCAGATACCGCTTTTGATAGATAGTGGTAGAATGAGAGCAAAGGAGAGGGATGTGCTCTGTCAGGCGAAAAAATTGAAATATTATTACAGTGCACTTTGCAAAAAGAATGCATAGTGAATTTTTTAACAAATAAATTGCATAATACTATGTGAGTGCCATGTAAATAAAGGACAAAAACACACGAGATACGATAAAAATGCAGGAAAATAAAAATAATCCTGCATTTTTCTTAGTTTTTCAATAAATTCAACAAAAAAATGAGGTATAAATGAATGATAAAAATTGTAAAATTTCAATAAAAAGATTGACATTTTGAAAACAAAATGAGATAATGAATGCAAATTCGGAATTTAAGGAGGATATCGAATATGTCAACAAAAGCTTATTATCCAATTAACGAAATCGGTGCTGGAAAACCAGGTTTTTCAAAAACACGTTCTATCATCGAAGCTGCATTTTATGGAAACAATGTAGTGAAAGTAAATACTTTAAAAGAAGCTTATGAGTTAGCAAAAAATTCACCAGGAACAATCGTGACAGATATGCCTGTATATAGAGGAGAAGAATTTGGTCTTGAGAAAGATGCAAAAGTTCTTTTATTCAATGACGGAGCAGTAACAGGACGTTACGCAGCAGCTCGCCGGATCAAAGGAGAGCCGGGAGTAGATTCTGCAAAGCTTGACAAAGTAGCGATGGATGCTATCTATGAATCACGTTGGAAAACAATGTACCACGCAGAAGTATTCGTAGGTCTTGACCCAGAATTCATGGTAAAAGCACATCTTCTGATTCCGGAAGGCGAAGAGAATATCATGTACAACTGGATGCTCAACTTCCAGTACATGTCAGATGAATATGTGAAAATGTATAAGAAATCAAAACCAGTCGGAGAGGGAAAAGAACCGGATATTTATATTTTCTCAGATCCACAGTGGATTCCACAGGAAAGACCAGACGTAGATTTCAGCTGTCTGAGTGATCCGCTGACCTTATGCTATTTTGATACTGCAGAGAACTGCGCATGTATCTTAGGTATGAGATATTTCGGAGAGCATAAAAAAGGAACATTGACAATGGCATGGGCAATCGCAAATAGAAACGGATATGCTTCCTGCCATGGTGGACAGAAAGAATACACACTTGCGGATGGTTCTAAGTTCGTAGCATCCGTATTCGGACTTTCTGGATCAGGTAAATCTACACTGACACATGCAAAACATGGTGGAAAATATCCGATTACAGTATTACATGATGATGCATTTATTATCAATACAGACACATGTTCTTCGGTAGCATTAGAACCGACTTATTTTGATAAGACGGCAGATTACCCAACTGGATGCCCGGATAATCAGTATTTATTATCTGCTCAGAACTGTTCTGCTACTATGGACGAAGAAGGACATATCCAGTTAGTGACAGAAGATATCAGAAATGGTAACGGACGTGCAATCAAGTCAAAATTATGGTCACCGAACCGTGTATATAAGATCGATGCTCCGGTAAATGCAATCTTCTGGATCATGAAAGATCCTACTATTCCGCCGGTAGTAAAATTAAAAGGAGCTGCACTTGCATCCGTAATGGGAGCGACACTTGCAACAAAGACATCCACAGCAGAGCGTGTTGCAGCAGGAACAGACTTAAATGCACTCCGTATCGTTCCATATGCAAACCCATTTAGAACATATCCACTGATAAATGATTATGAGAAGTTCAAAAAATTAGTGGAAGAAAAGAATGTAGACTGCTATATCGTCAATACAGGTGACTTCATGGGCAAGAAAGTACAGCCAAAAGATACACTTGGAATCTTAGAAGCAATTGTAGAAGGAAAAGCAGAATTCAAACAGTGGGGAGCTTTTGAAGACATTGAGATCATGGAATGGGAAGGATTTGTTCCGGATCTGAATGACGAAGAGTACAAGGCACAGTTAAAGAATGCAATGCAGAATCGTGTCAATGCAGTAGAAGGATTTGCCGTAAACAAAGACGGATACGACAAACTTCCGGAGGAAGCATTGGAAGCACTGAAAAAACTGGTAGCAGAAATTTAGATATTGCCAGTTGACTGTTCGAAAAAAGAATAAATGATTTCATGAAGATACTCTGGCCATACCTTAGAAAAGAGAGGAGGTCAGGGTATTTTTGCCTATTTTTGGAAAGAGAAGTGAAAGGTAACATTTTTGTCAATGCATCAGGATTTTTTATTGACGGAGAGTGTGGTTCCGGTGATAATAAGTATCAACAGAAAAAATAGAAAAGAAATTTTAAGGAAGAAGGAAATAAGATTGAAGAAATTAGGGATTATAGGATATGGTTTGCGAAGTGAAACGATGATGAAAGCATTTCAAGGAATCCAAGCACCAGTTCAGGTTGCTGCAGTTGCAGATCCACTTTGGTGCCAGAAGCAGGAAGCATTTGCACAGACAGCAGAATTTGCACAGACTGTTTTTTATGAAACAGCGGAAGAGATGTTGGAAAAAGAAAGGTTAGATGGTGTGCTGATCGGAACACGCTGCAATCAACATACGAAATATGCGGAGTTGGTATTTCAGAAAAAGATACCATTGTTTTTAGAAAAACCAGTTTGCATTAATGAAGAACAGTACCAGCGCCTGCTACATGCATCGGAAGGGATGCGCGGACAGACAGTTGTATCCTTTCCGCTTAGGTTTACTTGTATTGTAAAAGAAATGAAAAAATTAGTGGATAGTGGAGAACTGGGAGAAGTTCTGTCCGTACAAGCAACGAATCATGTGCCGTATGGCAGTGTTTACTATCATAGCTGGTATCGGGATGATTCCCTGACGGGAGGACTGTTTTTACAGAAATCAACACATGACATGGATTATATTACTTACATTTTGGGGAAACGTCCGGTGAGTGTTGTGGCAAAGACTGCAAAAATGTATTTCAAAGGAGAAAAAGAGGCAGGGCTTTGCTGTGAGGATTGCAGCGAATATCATACCTGTCCGGAAAGTAGCTTTGTTGTGAAAACAGAGCGGAAAGAGGAACCTACCGGGAAATATTGCTGTTTTGCAAAAGATACTGGAAATGAGGATGTAGGAGCGGCGATTTTCACTTGTGAAGATGGAACGATTATTTCTTATCACCAGACATTTTTTGTCAAAAATAATGCTGGACGACGGGGAGCGCGCTTTATAGGGTCGAAAGCAAGTGCAGAATTTGACTTTTATACAGCGACACTTCGAGTAGACTATTATGATGCAAAACACAGTGCAGAACATAGGTTTACATATCCAGAAGGCTTGGTACATTTTGGGGGAGATGAGCAGCTTGCAAAAGCTTATGTAGATGTTCTGGAAGGGAAGGATAGCAGGTCGGATTTATGTGCAGGGCTTGCAAGTGCAGCTGCTTGTCTTGCTGCGAAGAAAGCAGCGGAGAATGGAAAAGAAGAACACATTTTTTATGGATTTTAGATAAAATTTTGAAATCCAACATTTGGACAAATAATACCGACATCTGCAAATTGAACTGGGGACAGATTCCGATATAATAGAAATCAGTAGATGCAACGATAGGACCGAACAGAGATGGGTGGTGCAGTCCATCAGAGAGGCGGTTGGATGACTTGAGAAGGAGGAGATCAGATGCCAGTAATTTATCATGAGGAAAGTAGAAATTTTCATCTGTTCAACGAAAAAATCAGCTATATTTTTACGATTTTAAAAAACGGACAGCTTGGACAGTTATATTTTGGGAAGCGGCTCAGAGACAGGGAGAGTTTTAATCATCTTTTGGAATTTTGTGACAGACCAATGTCTGTATGTACATTTGAAGATGACAGTACTTTTTCGATGGAACATATCCGTCAAGAGTATCCGGCTTATGGCAGCGGAGATATGAGATATCCGGCCCAGGAGATTTTGCAAAAAAACGGAAGCAGAGTGACAGAATTTGTTTATAAAAGTCATCGACTTTACAATGGAAAGCCAAGGTTAGAAGGTCTTCCGGCCACTTATGTGGAAGAAGAGAAAGAAGCAGTGACACTTGAGGTGACACTGGAAGATTCACTGATTCAGACAGAATTGATCTTGACGTATACAATCTATGAAGAATTTCCGGTCATTGCAAGAAATGCAAAATTTTACCACAAGGGGGAGGAGAGTATTCTTCTTGACCGTGCGATGAGCCTGAGTCTGGATCTGCCGGATAAGCAATATGAGATGATCGAACTGACCGGAGCATGGGGAAGAGAGCGTGCAGTCAAAACAAGGAAGCTGGAGCATGGGATTCAGGCGGTGTACAGCATGAGGGGATCTAGCAGCAGCAATTATAATCCGTTCCTTGCATTAAAGCGCCCGGAGACAACGGAAACTTTCGGGGAAGCGATCGGATTTAGCCTTGTATACAGCGGAAATTTTCTCGCACAGGCAGAGGTGGATACTTATGATGTGACAAGAATTACAATGGGAATCCATCCGGATCGTTTTTCTTGGGAATTAAACAAAGGAGAAACGTTCCAGACACCTGAGGCAGTGATGGTCTATTCTGACGAGGGTCTCAATGGAATGAGCCAGATTTTTCATAAGTTGTACCGGACAAGACTGGTGCGGGGAAAATACAGAGACGAGGTAAGACCGATTCTGATCAATAACTGGGAAGGAACGTATTTTGACTTCAATGAGGAGAAGATTTTAAAGATTGCCGGAAAAGCAAAAGAACTGGGAATTGAACTGTTTGTGCTCGATGATGGATGGTTTGGAGAGCGTAATGACGATTTCACCTCTCTGGGCGACTGGTATCCGAATCTGCAGAAGCTCCCGGGAGGGATTGCTGGACTTGCCAAGAAGATTGAGGCGATGGGATTAAAGTTTGGCCTGTGGTTTGAACCGGAGATGACAAACAAAAAAAGCAGGTTGTATGAGGAACATCCGGACTGGATCTTATCGACACCGGGAAGGAACGTTTCTGTCGGAAGGCATCAGCTTGTGCTTGATTTCTCCAGAGAAGAAGTAGTAGACGGAATTTACGATCAGATGGAGAAACTTTTGAGAGAAGCTCCAATTTCTTATGTGAAATGGGATATGAACCGGAGCATTTCGGAAGTCTATTCACATGGTTCCGAGGCAGAAAAGCAGGGATCTGTTTTCCATAAATATATTCTCGGAGTATATCATTTATATGAAAAATTGACGGAGCAGTTTCCGGAGATTCTATTTGAGTCCTGCGCCAGCGGAGGTGCAAGATTTGATTCGGGACTTCTATATTATGCGCCACAATGCTGGACTTCGGATGACACAGATGCTGTAGAACGTCTGAAGATTCAATATGGCACTTCATTTGTCTATCCGGTAAGCAGTATGGGATCCCATGTATCTGCTGTGCCAAATCATCAGGTATTGAGGAATACTCCGTTAAACACACGGGCAAATGTAGCTTATTTTGGTACATTTGGTTATGAACTTGACGTTACTTCGATGGAGGAAGCGGAGTTGGAGGAAATCAAAGAGCAGATTGTGTTCATGAAGGCGCATAGAGAATTGATTCAGAAGGGAACGTTTTATCGTCTGAAAAGCCCGTTTGAGGGAAATGTGACAGCATGGATGGTTGTATCCGAAGATCAGAGCCAGGCACTGGTTGGTTATTATCGTGTGCTGGAACCTGTGAATGCAGGATTTGAGCGATTGCATCTGGCAGGACTAAAGGAAGGAGCTGCCTATCAGATCAGTGACCGGAAAGAAATTCTTTTCGGTGATGAACTGATGCAGGCAGGGCTTGTTGTCTCTGATGCAGCTGCAGGGCAGAATGGAGAAAAATATAACGGAAGAAATGGAGATTATCAGTCTCGGTTATATTTCCTTCAGGAAGTGTAAGTCTGATGCTCATTTCGATACTGCGAAGGGCTGATCCCGGTCACTTTTTTGAATGCCTTTGAGAAAGAAGATATATTTGCGTAACCACAGGAGCAGGCAATGTGTTCTACACTCAAGTCAGTGTAGGTAAGAAAATCAACCGCCTTTGTAATCCGATATTTCATCAGAAATTGCTGAGGGGACAAATGTAGTGTGCGTACAAACAGCTCTGTCAGATAGCTGCGGTTCAGGGAAAGATAATCTGCAATTTCCTGAACAGACACCGGATTCTGATAGTTTTTATGAATATACGAAATGGCGCGGCTTACATAGAGGCTGTTGCCATTTTCTTCTTTCTGTCTTGGGTGCGAAGACACTTCGATCAGATAGGACAAAATCTTCATTAAGATCCCTTGAATATGGACTTCACAAGAATAACTTAGTGTATGGTGTGCGATCATATCATCGATATCAGATCGGATCAGATCTACATCAGGACAGCGAAAGACCGGAGTTCGGGAAGAAATGCCTGCAAGGTCAAGATAGTGAGATACCTGTTCTCCAGAAAGTCCAATCCATGCGTAGGTCCACGGATGCGCTTCATCCGCCTGATAGAACGTCAGCTCATTTGGGCAGATCAGAAAGCCCTGTCCTTTTTCAAGATGGTAGTGTTGATCATTTGCATAGAAATCTCCGCGGCCGTCGAGACAGAAGTGGAGCAGATAGCATTCCCTCACCGCGGGGCCGAAGGAATAGAGAGAAGGACATTTCTGCCTTCCGCAAAATAGAGTATAAATATCCCGGAACAAACTGTTAGACACCTCCAGATAGGAGTCAGCAGGAATGTATTCCGGGATTTTTTTTGATAGCTTCATAATAAAAATAGGACCTCCTGAATAAATGAGAAACATGTGTACAGTCTGGACAAAATTCCAGTAGAAAAGAATATACTGTGGGTATCTATGATTAGTGAAAGAAGGACTTCTTCTGCAGTGTTTCAAAATCTTTCTTCCATTCTAAACCGGAAACACGAAATCCTAAAAATCCGTGTTTCCCTCCTGGCCTTACGACGTATACTATTTTTAACAAGTCGGATGTCCGAATGATGCGTCGGGAAATACCATACTTTTCGCAAAAAAGCCGGATGGCATGTCTTGGAGAATTTGCTTCGATATAGATGGTATCAAAATGTGCCGGAATGCCAAAGTCACGTTCGATGGCACATAACTTTTCCGCATTTAATTCTACGCCAAAGGTAATTTTATATTGTTGCATGATGGCCTCCTAAGTGCATGATTCTATATAGAGGGATTCAGAGTATTCTCGTACAATCGCTTCTGCTTGAAAAATGGCAGTAATTCAATATTCATAAATTTGATCAGCTCCTTAAAGTTATTATGAAAGCTGGTATGTATAAGTCTCTTCTCCAGTTTTTATAAAACCGATAGACAGAAACATTTTCTGACTCTGAGTGTTAAAAGGATAGATCTCTGCGATAATCTGATCCATTCTTTTTTCTTTTGCAAGTTCAATCATTTTTAGGATACAGCGTCTTCCAATCCGCTTATTTTGAAAGTCTTTGCATACAACAATGCATACTTCCTGATCATTGCGGAGAGTGACATCGCCGACAAGAGTTCCCTGATACTGGATATAGAAGCAGTCTCCGTGGGTACTGAGAAATGAATACATTTTTTGCAGCCGTTCAAGGGAATAGGTACAATCAATGTTGTCAACCTGCCTGCATACATCCAGATCTTGATACCATGGAAGCGCAGTATCATAGTTTGGATAGTAAGGAATTAAAGTGATTTCGGAATCAATTATAAGAGGTTTCATAGTTACCTTCCTTTCTCGGTTATCTAATGTGTCGTAAAACTGCTTGCTTTAGCGATAGGGAGTGTCGATCAGATAGAAAAAAATAGTATGAACCATTTACATTTATCTGTTTATTGCTTTCAGTGTAAGAAACGGATACTGCATGACGCTCCAGCCACCGCGGATAGAGACTTGGAGTTCATAATCGGCATAAAAGTGGGGAGAATTTCAGAATGTCTGCCAGTTTGCACTTTGCCCCGGTGATGCGGTGATGCTTGGGAATTTCAGAAATATAATGTTTGCAGTAGCTGGAAGCCTGCTAGCGTCGATCAATATTTCGGCAGACATAAAAGCCGTACTGATTCAGAAGTGTCAGAACTGTCTTGAACCAGACAATCCCTCCGAAGAGTGCAAGGATCGTTACTCCGATGTTGATTGCACGAGATGCATTCATCATCGGGCGGATTAGTTCGATCAATGCCCAGATCGGAGCCAGAGAGAGGGCAAACAGAAGAAGGAATCCGGTGATCCCATGTTTTTGTGTGATCTTTGGAAATTCAAATCGGATCTTGCAGTTTGTACAGGAGTCCGGAAGACCGAATTTTAAATCAATTTTTCTGCCGCAGTTGGCACAGTAAAGTTCTTTTTTTGTAAACATATTTTCATTCCTCCATTGTGTCCGGTCACGGACAAAATTATATAAAAATATAATACCATTTCCATACAGGAACGTCACGAATTTTATAATAAATTTAGAAATGGCTGGTGAAAGGATCGCTACATTGACAAGTGGAGATAAAAAATTTGAAGAAGAAAAGCGAATGTAAGAAAGCCGTGAGAAGAGCTCATAGTATGAGGGACTGCTCACGGCTTTTGTATGAATGTTAAAGGTGATTTTTGTCAGTATTCTTCTTATTCTTACGATGTTTTTTGATTGCTCTGTTTCTGAGAGGAATACCGATACCTAAAAGCAATCCAATTGCCAGAATAGTCAGATCCATAAACACACCTCACTTTTAAAATTCTTTTTTGTTCAGGATAGATTGGCTGACAAGGCATGAGACAGCCAAAGCAGTGATTGCAAGAAACAAAAAGAATAAAATATAAACACGCGGATCGATTTGTGAAAGTCTTTTTGTAAGTGGATAGAAATCTATTTTCATATATTCAGCTATTTTTGTAAGAAGGATTCCGGCCACAAATAGAAATCCCATCATACCTAAGATAGCGATTCTTCCTTTTTCACCGCCAAATTTTAAAACGAAAGGAAGCATGATTGACAGAAGCAAAAGGATGACAGGAAGCAGAGTACATGTGGTCAGAAACATTTCCCGCAGATTGCCTTTGTCTGTAATGAGGATGGAAAAAAAGCTGATGAGTGTTCCTAAAAATAAAGAAGCGATTCCACAAAGGACTCCAAAAGTATATTTTTCTAACACATACTCTTTGCGTGTGATCGGCAGAGAGAACAGAAAAGCATTTCCGTTGTCAAATTCGTCGTAGCTGATAGAACTCAATGAAAATAGTGAGCCGACAAAACCTAAGAAGCCGATTGCAAACGAAGTTCCCGGCGATAGTGTGATCATTGCCAAAGCAATGGCGACGATAGCCAAAAAGAAATTTTTCTGTCCTTTCATTAATTTAAAATCTTTGATTAATAATCCTTTCATTATGCAGCACCTCTGATCATCATTGTGATTACTTCGTCTATAGTTCCTTTTTCAATTGCGATTTGCGGATAGTTTTCGGCGTAATACTGCTTTTGATTGGTCAGGCAGCTATATCCGTAACTTTCCTTTTTGGAGCGCAGCAGATATTGTTTATCCAGTCCGGCATATGCTTCGTCATCAACTTTAAGCAGTGCATAATCGCTTAACAATACATCGGTGTCCTCATGCAGGATGATCGTCCCCTGATGTATCATATAGAGATCATCGCAGATTGACTCCAGATCGCTGGAAATATGAGAACTGATTAAAATAGAGTTTCCGTCCTCTTTTGCCATAAAATCTCTTAAGAGTTCCAGCAATTCATCTCTGGCTATCACATCCAGTCCTGCCGTTGGCTCATCGAGAATTAACAGTTTTGCATGGTGTGAGATCGCGGTTAAAACTTTTACTTTCGCTTTCATGCCTGTTGAAAAATCCTTGATCTTTTTGTCGCATGGAAGTTGAAATTTTTCTACTTGTTCCAGGAAGAATGATTTGTCAAAATTTTTATATAGGTTTTCCATGATAGGGAGGATGTCGTTGATGGTCAAATATCCGCTGAAACCAGAATCAGAAAGGACTACTCCCAAATCTTGCTTATCTTTTGCTGTAAACTGAGCAAGTGGTTTTCCGAGGATTGTGATATCACCATGTTCATAAGAAATCAATCCTAAAATGGCTTTAAAGGTAGTGCTTTTTCCGGCACCATTTTGACCGATCAGCCCAGTGACATGACCTCGCTTTACTTCCAGAGAGCAGTCTAGTGAAAAGTTTTCATAGCTTTTTTTTAAGTGTTCAATTTTTAACATAGTTATCCCTCCAAAATCAGTTCAAATAAGCTTTTGATATCTTCATCACGGATGCCGTAACGCCTGCCTTTTTGAATGGCCTGCTCTAAGTCAGCCTCTAATTCTTTTTTTTGTTCTTCCAGTAAAAGTTCCGGATTTGTTGCGGCAACGTATGTTCCTTTTCCGTGGACGGTCACTGTAAATCCTTCACTTTCTAAATTGTCGTATGCTTTTTTTACAGTCAAAGCACTTATTTTCAATTCTTTTGCAAGTGAACGGACAGATGGAAGATTATCATTTTCTTTTAGTTTTTCATTTCGAATCAATGTTTTCACTTGTTCTACAATTTGCTCGTAGATAGGTGTCATTGAAGAATGATTTATAATAATTCTCATTTTGTACCCCTTTCTTTACAAACAGTATATAACAGATACAAACTGTTGTCAAGTGTTATACACTGTTTATAAAGAAGAAGTTAAATTTTAAGGTGCAGAAAAGATAAAAGATGCAGAAATAGTGGGGGAATGCTATACTAAAAAGAAAGGTCAGGGGGATGGTCGTATGCAGTATATGGAACTGGCGCAGGAGATAATAAAAGAAGTAAAAAGAGTAGTAATCGGAAAGGATGAGTGTATCTGGAAGGCGCTTGCTGCGATTCTTGCAGGGGGACATATTCTGATTGAAGATATTCCGGGAGTAGGAAAGACGACATTGGCACTTGCGCTTGCAAAAAGTATGGGGCTGGACTGGAAGCGGGTACAGTTTACACCAGATATCCTTCCATCAGATCTTGTCGGATTTTCAATGTACCAGAAGGAGAGGGATCAGTTTGTTTATCAGGCGGGAGCGGTGATGTGTAACTTATTTCTTGCAGATGAACTGAATCGAACATCGCCGAAGACACAGTCGGCGCTTCTTGAAGTGATGGAGGAAGGGACAGTCACAGTAGATCAGGTCACACGGGAAGTTCCGAAGCCATTTTTTGTCATTGCGACGGAGAACCCGATGGGTTCCACCGGCACACAGATGTTGCCGGAGTCACAGTTGGATCGCTTTATGATCTGTATGACGATGGGATACCCGGATATTCGCCATGAGATTGAAATTGTAAAAGGGAATCAGAAACGGCAATCGGAACGGTTGGTGCATTCCGTGATCTCTGCATCAATGCTTCAGCAGATGCAGGAATATGTGGAGGAAATTTACGTCCATGACCGTGTCTATCAGTATATCGGAAGTCTGATACAGATGACGAGGGAACATCCTATGATTGCATATGGTGTCAGCCCCAGAGGAACGATCGCTCTTGCGAAGATGGCGAAAGCGACCGCATTTTTACATGGGCGGGAATACTGTACTCCGAAAGATGTGCAAGATGTGTTTTTGGCGGTGACGGCGCATAGGATCTCTCTGAATGCAAAAGCGAGAGCGCAGAGAGTGGACAAGGAAGAGGTGCTTTGGGAAATTCTCCGTCAGGTTTCGGCTCCGCTGCCGAATCGAGGATAAAAGACCAAAGGCAGTGCGTGGAAAGGAGATACGGCAGATGAGAGGAAAAATAGTCTATGCGGGAATACTGGCAGTGACGGTATATTTGAATATGCTGTACCATTGGGAACTTGGGAATTTTGTCCTGGCATTTGAAGGAATGTTTCTGCTTCTTTTGCTTTGTAGTGCAGGAATCTCGTGGAGTGGTGTGTCGGCAGAGTGGAAGCATACGAAACTGTTTGTGGAGGAGGGGGAAGCACTACAAAGTCAGATATTTGTCAGAAATCGTCTGTGTATTCCAGTATGTAAGCTGCGGATAGATCTGAGTTATCAGTATGCGGGAGAGGAAAAGAAGAGGAAAGAAAGACTGTGGGTTGCAGTGCGTGCAAAAGAAAAGAAACAGATTGCTGTCAAACATTTGCAGAAATATTCGGGCAAAGTATGTGCAGAGTTAGTAGACTGCCGTGTATATGATGTGTTGGGAATCTGGTCATTTCGGAAACGAATGAAAAAGAAAGCAGAAATATTGATTTTTCCAAAGACATATCCGATTGTGACGGAGGTAACTGTTCAAACAAGTAATTTTTCTCTGGAAGGTGAGCGATTTTCAGAAGAGGTGAGCGGCGATGATCCGTCGGAACTTTTTGCATTGCGGGACTATCAGCCGGGTGACCGGATGGCACGCATCCATTGGAAACTTAGTGCAAGGAAGGGAGAATGGTATGTGAAAGAATTTGGAAGACCTGTTGGAACAGCGGTGCTGCTTTTATTGGAACCTGTGTGGAAAGAAGGGGGACAAAGCGCCGCAGAGATCAGCAGGTATCTGCAGACAGCGGTATCACTTGTAAGAAGTCTTTTGGATGCGGGATGCAGCCATGTAGTGAGCTGGATCATGGAGAATGGGGAACTAGAGCGGGCGAGGATTTTTACAGAAGAAGATGTTTATTTGTTTGCAATCCGATTTCTTGAAACATGGGGAGCAGGAAAATCGTCACAAGAGAGCCTTACAGAAAGTTACAGGAGCATTTATCCACAGGAGTTGTATCATACGATACTTTCTTGGCGAGGAGAAGGCGGTTTTTTCAAAAATGAGGAACAGATTTTTGCAGATCATCTGATAGAAAGTCAGGAGTGGCTAAGACAGTGTGTGTTGGAAGTATGAGGGAGGGGTGCAAGATGGAAACAGCGTGGAGTGTGTTCTATGGAGCAGTAGGGACGCTTGGCATGTTGCATGGAATCGCAGATGCGTTTCAGATTCCATATGATCAAAAAATGATTTTCATCTGGA
Source organism: Coprococcus sp. HPP0074 (assembly GCF_964238105.1). Taxonomy (NCBI): domain Bacteria; kingdom Bacillati; phylum Bacillota; class Clostridia; order Lachnospirales; family Lachnospiraceae; genus Coprococcus; species Coprococcus sp. HPP0074. The sequence goes on from NZ_CAXSKS010000005.1 coordinate 44,824, forward strand.
TTGTACTCTCCTCTGTGATCTGGGGCATTGCGTTTGGCTGGAAACGGCACAGAAAATATCTGTTTCCAGCGGCAGTGGGACTGTTTGTATGGATCGGACTTTGGAGAAGGAAGGAAATCTGTGAGGGGATTTGTCGCAGTATGGAGCGAATGACGGAGGCGGTCAATGCGTATTATCAGTTCTCATGGGACGCTGTGAAGTATGTGAAGACAGGGGGAATTTCTACCGAGCAGACAGCAATCCTTGCGGCGGGGGTCCTTGTGAGTGGTCTTCTTGTTGGAGGATTTTTACAAAAGAAGGGCAGAATACTTTTGGCAGTGTTGTTTGCATTTGGTTTTCTCGCGCCATTCCTGGTTGGAAGAGTTCCAGAAAATCGTACGGTGTGGGAGTTGCTGATAGGAATCATGGGACTTCTGGCAATGCAGACTGCGCTGCCGGGAAAACAAAGGAAGATAAAATTTTTCGGAACGGCAAACGGAATGCTGATCGGAATCGCAGCGATTGCATTTGTGGGAGGTGCGTGTATTCTGGAACTGTTGTTACAAACAATTTTTCTGCCGGACAGTCCAAAACAAAAACTCGTATTAGAAGAACTGTGGCAGGATATCCGAAGAAGTACCAGAGAGAATGTGAGGACAGATATTGCAGCAGGAGGTATTGGAAATGGAGACTTATCTGCGGCGGATCGGCTGGAACCGGGAAAAGAGCCCCAGCTGAAAGTGACAGTCGGGGAAAAACCACAGACGGATCTGTATTTGTATGGATATATTGGAGCAGATTACAATAGAAAACAGTGGGAAAGACTGGAGAGCAGTGCGAGAGATCAGCTTGGAAGGCGAGAGGCACTGGAAGAGAGAAAAGGGGATGTCTATCGCTGGCTGAAGGAAAAGAAGGATGAAAAAAAGCTGTCTGTGGAGTATGAGGATACAGAGAAGGCATATGAATATCTTCCGTATGGGAGCAAGATCAGAAATGAGCAGGAAGTATGGGGGGATACCTATGTGAAAGGAACCGGGAAAACGACGTATACGACTTCTTTTTGCGAACTATCAGAGGCTGACTGGCAGGAACGCACCGGAAAAAAGTGTGAGGAGATTCTTAGAAAAACGTCAGAGTATGATTTGTTTGTCAGCAAACAGTATCTTAAGATTGATGCAGAACAAAAGAAAAAACTGCAGCAGATCCCACTGGAGGGTGAAACTCTCTTTGAAATTTCAGCAGCGATGGAGCAATGGCTGGGCGCGCATACAAGTTATAGTCTGTCACCGGGAAAGGTTCCGTGGGGAAAAGAATATGTAGAATATTTTCTGTTTGAGAACAAAAAAGGATATTGTGCGCATTATGCGACGGCGGCAACATTACTCTTCCGCAGTCATGATATTCCGGCGCGATTTGTTTCCGGATACCTGATAGGTAAGGAGCAGTGGAAAACTTCCGATGATGGAACTTATCAGGTGACTGTAACCGGGGCAGATGCCCATGCATGGACAGAAATTTACACGGGTGACGGAATCTGGATTCCAGTGGAGCTGACACCAACTTACGGAAGAGACGATACATCAAAAGCGCATGGGACAGATTTGGAAAATGTTTCCCCGGAAGTATCTGGTGAGGATTCGCAGAGAGTCAGTTCTGACAGCCAGATGGCAGAATCCAATATTCCAAAAGAACATGAGACCGGGACAAAAGAAGCGAATGATAAAAATGTGGAAAATCAGCAGCAAGGTACAGAAAAAAATGCTGCAACAAATGTGGATGTAGAAAAAGAAGACAATGGAACGAAGAGTAATTTGTTGATAAAACGAATAAAACAGCTTCTGTTGTTTATGCTGATGAGTATCATAAGTTTTGGCGCATGGCGCTTTTACAAGGTGCAGCAGCGCCAGGGGATATTTGCAAAGAACAGAAATGAGAAAGCACAGACGATCTTTTCCAGTCTCTATGAAGTACTCCGGTTTGCCGGGATGGCAGAGAATGACTGCCTCGGGGATGAATTCGGGCAGGAGGCGAAAAAAGTCTGTGATAAAATGGAAGTGCAGATAAAAGCGGCACAGCAGACAGCGCTTAAAGCGTGGTATAGCGGGGACACCATTTCTGCTAAAGAAGAAAGAGAACTCTGCAGAACATATCGGAACGTGTGCAGATTGATTGCGGAAAAATTGACTTTCCGGGAAAAGATTTTGTTTTATTTTACAAAATGTTTTTTGTAAAAGGTACTTTTTGTAAAAACAAAATGAAAACTGAAAAAAATCTAAGTAAGAAGCAGTTGAAATCTTGAAAGACATCATGTATAATGTACCTAGAACAAAAGAGAAATACCTGGGATGTTCGACAATTCTGTTATTTTGAACCTACAATACTTTAAACGGGATTCTTATATCTCTGTAATATGTCAGGCCACCGATCGAAGCAGTGGAAGACAGAAAAGCAGATGCGGTTGCCCACCTAGCGGAATGCTAGGAGTCAAAAGACAGAAAACGGCACCTCCGGGGAAAGCTTACAAAAGAGAAAGGCAGTCGTGAAAGCGGCTGCCATTTTTGTATGAGAAAGAGTGAAAATAAAGATGAAATGGATAGAAAAATATAAATATCATATGTTGGCACTTCTGTTGGGGTTATCTGTTTTTGCCTGTCTGATGAAAAGTATTTCTAACAATCAGCAGAAAGAGGTGAAAAAGGACAGAAATTCAAACGTGACAGAGGAAGAAAAGAAAAGTAAGGGAAAAGGAACCGAAAAAGAAGTGGAAGATTCCGTTGTCCGTGTGGTATTAAAGACAGATGGATTTGCAAATGTGGCACATCCCGAAGCGGGATTTCAGGCAGCAGGCGGTCTGAAAATCCAAAGTGGAGATGAAGTGCGCGAGAGCGCTCCAGGAGAAGTGGTCACAATCTGTCCGGATGATGCAATGTTTGCAAAGGGAACGATACATATTGAGCCGAAAGAAGAAGGAGATTTGATCGCGGTTGTCACATTGAACCGAGGATGCGGTGTTCCAAATTATCGTGGGAAAATCGAATTGTTTCAGACAGCGGAAGGAGTTGTGATCGTCAATGAACTCTCAATGGAACAGTACTTATATGGGGTTGTGCCGTCAGAAATGCCTGCATCCTATGAGCCGGAAGCGTTGAAAGTGCAGGCGGTCTGTGCGCGCAGCTACGCATATAAGCAGACACAGGGGTTTGGCTATCCGGAATATCAGGCACATATTGATGACAGCACTGCCTTCCAGGTATATGGCAATTCTGGAGAGCAGGCGAGCACAAACCGAGCGGTGGATGAGACAAGAGGACAAAAATTATGGTATCAAGATCAAGTGATCACGGCTTATTATTTTTCTACCTCCTGCGGAAAGACGACAACGGCGGAGGCGTGGGGAAATGCTTCGCCGGAGAAAGGGTATCTACAGAGTGCAGAGATCAAAGATGCAGAGCGCGATTACGAAGCAGACCTTCCATGGTATCGATGGCGGGCGGTCATTCCGACAAATGTACTGACAAATATGATCAATCTAAATACACAGACCAATATCGGAAATGTAACTTCGATGGAAGTGACAAAATACGGTCCCGGTGGTGTGGCACAGCAGATTGTGGTGACTGGGGAGTTGGGAAGTGTGACTGTTGATACGGAAAATAAGATACGGACGGCGCTTGGCGGAAATGGGTATACGATTGAGAAGCAGGATGGGACAGTGATAGATAGTATGGCACTGCTTCCGAGTGCATTTTTTACTGTGGAGTATCAGGACGGCAATTATGTACTGGACGGTGGCGGGTTCGGACATGGCATCGGAATGAGCCAGAATGGTGCAAACGAGATGGCAAAAAAAGGAAAGAATTATCTCGAGATTCTGACAACATTTTATCACGATGTAGAAGTACGGTGAAATTTACGAAAAGCAAACCAGCCGGTATTCAGGATACTATATCACAGTGCCATATAAAAATACAGACTGTATAAAAAACAGATTGCATTTTGAGAGAAAAGCATGGTAAGATTGTGTGTTAGAAAAAATAAGGAGAAGTCCGATGAAAGAAACGATAATGAAAAAATACCGGTTATTGAACCGGATTATGAATAGGATTTCAGAGAATCATACAGGTGCATATGCTGCACAGTCAGCCTTTTTTATAGTGCTGTCAATGATTCCTTTTATCATGCTGCTTCTTGCTCTGGTACAGTATACACCAGTGACGAAAGCAGACGTTATACGTGCGGTGACGCATGTACTTCCGAAGACCATCTACCCGATGATTGTTTCTATTGTCAATCAGGTGTACAATCAATCTCAGGCGATGATCTCTCTGACTGGGCTTGTAGCAATCTGGTCTGCAGGAAGAGGAGTTCTTGCAATGAGTGCGGGGCTTAACAGTGTCTATGGAAGTAAGGAAACGAGAAATTATATTTACCTGCGCCTGCGTGCAGCATTTTACACAGTACTATTTATTATTGCGATCGTGCTTTCCCTTGTTATACTTGGTTTTGGTGATCGGTTGAGCATTTTTATTGTCAATCACTATCCTTTTATGAAGGGAATCATAGATCTGATCATCAATATCCGTGCAGTGGCATCGATTGTAGTATTGACGGTGTTTTCTATGACAATCTATCATTTTCTTCCAAATAAGAAAACAAAATTTATCAGACAGTTTCCGGGAGCATTTCTGACTGCAATCGGATGGGCGGCAGCTTCTTATATCTTTTCAGCATACGTCAATATTTTTACCGGATTTTCTACGATGTATGGAAGTATGACGACAATCATGCTGATCATGCTTTGGCTGTATGCATGTATGTATATTATGCTGCTTGGCGGCGAAGTAAACGAGATGCTTGCAGAAGATTTTTTCACATCTATGTAGGAAGATGGCAGATACAGTGGAAAAAAGCCAATACATTTGTTAAATTTTTTTAGAAGAGAGTGATTTTGGAAAAGGGAGATTCAAGATGAAAGAATTAAGCACATTGTGTTACATGGAAAAAGACGGAAAATATCTGATGTTACATCGTACAGTAAAGGAAAATGACGTCAATCGGGATAAGTGGATCGGTGTTGGCGGGCATTTCGAGAAAAATGAAAGTCCAGAAGAGTGCCTTTTAAGAGAAGTCAAAGAAGAAACCGGGTACACACTGACTTCATGGCAGTACCGGGGAATTGTAACTTTTGTATACGGAGAAGACACGATCGAATATATGTCTCTTTTCACGGCAGACGGTTTTGAGGGGACACAGATTTCCTGTGATGAAGGGGAGCTGGAATGGGTAGAAAAAGCAGCGATTTATGACTTGAATTTGTGGGAAGGTGATAAGATTTTCCTACGGCTTCTGGAAGAAAATCGTCCGTTCTTTTCGTTAAAACTAGTCTACGATACGGATGATGTATTACAATATGTAGCTTTAGATGGAAAGCGGCTTTGGCTGTAAATCGGCAGGTATCTTGCATTCTGAGATTCTGTTTTATGAAATACCACTTGACATCACAAAAACCTATGATAAAATAATAAGTGATTCAGACAATCAAATGAGTTATTGATAAATCAAAGGCGTTGAACGTGTCAGTAGAGAACTATTTTCTAACAGAGAGAGGAAATCATCGGCTGGAAGTTTCCTTTAGTTCAGATAGGGATCGAATTTCCCACGGGAGCTGCATTTTGGAAAGGATTCCAGGTGATTGATGCCCGGAACTTAGTAGAAGATGACGTATCTGCACGTTACGCAGTCCGAGAGCCTGACTTTTATGAGCAGGAATTAGGGTGGTACCGCGATAGACCTCGTCCCTTTTTGGGACGGGGATTTTTTTATTTAGGAGGAATCAGAAAAGATGAAGGAAAAATTACAGAGCATCCAAGAAGAAGCAGTCAGACTGATCCAGGCTGCTGATGCACCGGAAAAACTGAATGATGTAAAAGTCAGATTTCTTGGGAAAAAGGGAGAGCTGACAGCAGTTTTAAAAGGGATGAAAGATGTTGCCCCGGAAGACAGACCGAAGGTTGGACAGCTTGTCAATGAGACGAGAGAGGCAATTGAACAGTTATTAGAAGAGACAAAGACAAAGATGGAAAGAGCACTTCGTGAGGAACAGTTAAAATCTGAAGTCATTGACGTGACACTGCCATCGAAGAAAAATATGGTCGGACACCGTCATCCGAATACGATCGCATTAGAAGAAGTGGAACGCATCTTTATTGGAATGGGATATGAGGTTGTGGAAGGACCGGAAGTAGAATACGATGAATACAACTTTGAGAAGTTGAATATTCCGGCAGATCATCCGGCAAAAGATGAGCAGGATACTTTCTATATCAATAAAGATATCGTACTTCGTACACAGACTTCCCCGGTACAGGCGCGTGTGATGGAAAAGGGAGAACTTCCGATCCGTATGATCGCTCCGGGACGTGTGTTCCGTTCAGATGAAGTGGATGCGACACACTCTCCGTCTTTCCACCAGATTGAAGGACTTGTGATCGACAAAAATATTTCTTTTGCAGACTTAAAAGGAACACTGGAAGTATTTGCGAAAGAATTATTCGGACCAGAGACAAAGACAAAATTCAGACCGCATCACTTCCCATTCACAGAGCCGAGCGCTGAGGTGGATGTGACATGCTTCAAATGTGGCGGAAAGGGATGTCGTTTCTGTAAAGGCTCCGGTTGGATTGAGATCTTAGGATGTGGTATGGTTCATCCACATGTATTGGAGATGTGCGGAATTGATCCGGAAGAGTACAATGGATTTGCATTCGGTGTCGGTCTGGAGCGTATCGCGCTGTTAAAATATGAGATTGACGACATGCGTTTGCTCTATGAAAATGACATCCGTTTCTTAAAACAGTTCTAAAACAGATTGGAACTCATCAGAAAAAGGCGGAGAAGCATGTGCAGAGAGGAAGGCACAATTCTCCGGAAAGTCAGTTTTCAGGAAAATGGAAAAGTGAGAAAGACAGAAATATCGAAGTGAGAAAGGAATAGAAACATGAATACATCATTATCATGGATAAAAGCATATGTACCAGATCTGGATGTCACAGCGCAGGAATATACGGATGCGATGACACTTTCCGGAACAAAGGTAGAAGGATATGAAATGCTTGATGCAGATTTGGAAAAAATCGTGATTGGGCAGATTGAGAAGATCGAGAAACACCCGGATGCAGATAAACTTGTTGTATGCCAGGTAAATGTCGGATCAGAAACCGTACAGATTGTAACGGGAGCAAAAAATGTATTTGAAGGAGCAAAAATTCCGGTTGTATTGGACGGCGGACGTGTGGCGGGAAGCCATGACGGAAAGCAGGTTGCAGGTGGAATCAAGATCAAAAAAGGAAAATTGCGTGGGGTAGACAGCTTCGGTATGATGTGTTCTATCGAGGAACTTGGATCTACAAAGGACATGTATCCGGAAGCAGCAGAAAATGGAATCTACATTTTTGAGGAGGATGCTGTTGTAGGAAGCAGTGCAATCGAGGCACTTGGAAGAAATGATGTCGTATTTGAATATGAAGTGACATCAAACCGTGTGGACTGCTTTAGTGTAGTTGGAATTGCAAGAGAAGCAGCAGCTACCTTTGGAAAAGAATTCCATCCACCGGTTGTGACAGAGACTGGAAACAGTGAGGATGTCAATGATTATATTAAAGTAACTGTGGAAGATGCAGATCTCTGCCCGCGTTACTGCGCAAGAGTTGTAAAAAATGTCAAAGTGGGACCGTCTCCGAAATGGATGCAGAGAAGATTGGCATCAGTTGGAATCCGCCCGATCAACAACTTAGTTGATATCACAAACTATGTGATGGAAGAGTACGGACAGCCAATGCATGCTTATGATCTGGAAAAAATCGCAGGAAAAGAAATTGTTGTGAAGACTGCCAAGTCAGGAGAAAAGTTTGTGACATTGGATGGGCAGCAGAGAGAGTTGGATGAATCTGTTCTGATGATCTGTGATGGAGAGAAATCTGTTGGAATCGCCGGAATCATGGGCGGAGAAAATACGATGATCACAGATGATGTGCAGACTATGTTGTTCGAGGCAGCATGTTTTGATGGAACAAATATCCGTAAATCCAGCAAAAAAGTGGGACTTCGTACAGATGCGTCCGGAAAATTTGAAAAGGGATTAGATCCGAACAATGCAAAAGCTGCAATCGACCGTGCATGTCAGCTGATCGAGGAATTAGGAGCAGGAGAAGTTGTCGGAGGAACTGTGGATGTATACGGAAAAGTAAAAGAACCAGTTCGAGTTCCGTTTGATGCAGAGAAAATCAATGTGATGCTTGGAACAGACATTTCTGAGGAAGAAATGTTGGGCTATTTTGCAAAAATCGGTCTGGAATACGATGAGGATACAAAGGAAGTGATCGCACCGACCTTCCGTCATGATTTGTTCCGTCTTGCGGATCTTGCAGAAGAAGTAGCAAGATTCTATGGATATGATAATATCCCAACTACACTTCCGAAAGGAGAGGCGACAACAGGAAAACTGTCCTTCAAGTTACGTATCGAGGAAGTTGCAAGAAACATTGCAGAGTTCTGTGGATTCAGCCAAGGAATGACATATTCCTTCGAGAGCCCGAAAGTATTTGATAAATTATTGATTCCGGCAGATTCGAAACTGCGTGAAGCAGTAGAGATTATGAATCCGCTCGGAGAAGATTACAGCATTATGAGAACTACATCCTTAAATGGAATGTTAACTTCTCTCGCAACAAACTATAACCGAAGAAATAAAGATGTCCGTCTCTATGAGCTTGGAAATATTTATCTTCCGAAACAAGTTCCGGTTACAGAACTTCCGGAAGAGCGTATGCAGTTTACGCTTGGTATGTACGGAGAAGGTGATTTCTTTAGTATGAAAGGTGTTGTGGAAGAATTCTTTGAAAAGATCGGTATGCACAAGAAAGAAACATATGATCCGCATGCAGGAAAACCGTTCTTACATCCAGGACGTCAGGCAAACATCATTTACGATGGAAAAGTTGTTGGATACTTAGGAGAAGTACATCCGGATGTTGCAGATACTTATGGAATCGGAACAAGAGCATATGTGGCAGTCATTGATATGCCGGAAGTGGTAGAGCTTGCTACTTTTGACCGTAAATACGAAGGAATCGCAAAATACCCGGCAGTGACAAGAGATATTAGCATGGTAATGCCAAAAGAAATCTTAGTTGGTCAGGTGGAAGATGTAATTGAGAAAAAAGGTGGCGCTTACTTAGAGAGCTACAAATTATTTGACCTCTACGAAGGTGCGCAGATCAAAGCAGGATTTAAGTCTGTCGCATATTCTATCGTATTCCGTGCAAAAGACAAGACACTGGAAGAAGCAGATGTCACAGCGGCAATGACAAGAATCTTAAAAGCGTTAGAAGAAATGGGAATTGAATTAAGACAGTAGAAATTGGATGTTATTCTGAGAAAGTGTCTTAGAAAAATATTTTCAATAGAAATTTCATAGTGTTTCAATAGAAGGCAGAATCTGTTGCAAAATGTAATGGATTTTGCCTTTTTTTGTGTGTTTCCTGATAGGGATAAAAATTATTATAAATAAAATAAAAATGTAAAAATTGTATAACAAATCATAGTGAAAATGCATAAAAATCAAAAGAAAATATTGTGTAAAATAGCAATGCAAATGTTCTTGCTAAAGAACCTACTTTCATTATAAAATAAAAATAATTAATAAGCACAAAACAGCTAAAAATTACAAAATAGAAGAAAAAACACGTTTTGTTATTTATAAAAAATAAAAAATAACGGATAGGGGATAGCATGAAGCGGTTTTCGATAAGAGGGAAGAAATTAAATAGAAAAAAGCAAGTTGTGATAGGAGGGATTGTACTCCTACTCTTTTTTGGATTTTTTTTAATAAAGAATCTGCTCGCAATGGAATATCCATTGATTGTGGATGGGAAAGGTATTACACAGGAAGAGATACGGTTTCACAATCATGATATAGATAGGGCAATACGGTCAAGGGTCATTTTTAACTGGGCAGCAAAGGAAGGACTGGCTGATGAGTTTTCTTATGAGACGTTTCAAAAGTCTTTGAAAACTGAAAATAAAGAAAGGAAAGAGATAAAGCAGAAAGGAGAACCTTTATATGGTCCGGTAGAGTTTACGCCAATGCAATATTATAAGCGGCAACTCGGAGAGTATGAAAGAAGATTAAAGGACCACATGATGAAACGTGTTGAGAAAAAAGAGTTGTATGAATTTTACAAGACTCATCAGGAAAATTTCAAAGAAGTGGATACGGTTTGTGCGGAATACACAGTGCGGCAGGATGGAAGAGAGATTTATAAAGAATCTGTGATACTGGACAAAAATAATATTCGTGCAAAAATGGAATTCGACGAGGAATTTGTCAACAGGCTTTTGTTGTTGGAGGAAGGAGGAAAAGTTATCTGGAGTACAGCGCAGGGGGAAGAAAAAGAACTGTATTGTACAAGCCGGGAGGATGGAGGGTATCTGTCCTATGAGGAAGTATCAGGAGCAGTGTTGGAACAGTACATTGCAAATAAGTTTGAAGTAGAATTGCAAAAAAGGATTTCAGAGTCTAACGTTTGGAATTTTATGAAAAAATAATTAAGGAGAAAGCAAATGAAACATATGAAAAAGAGAATCTCGTGTATGATTTTGACTGCAACGCTTTTGGCTGGAGGTTCGCTGGAGTATGCGGTTGCGGCAGAAGAACAACAAAATGTGTCGGAGATTGTGACAGAAGAACAGGTTGAAATTCAATCAGAAGAAATAGTACCACAAGAAGAAATGGTACAAACAGAGGAACAGGCGGCAGCGACAGAATGTCAGGTTGTTCTAGAAACTTATACAGACGGAAAATTAGATGAAGAACATATTGGCGGAACATTGACAGCAGATAAATTGTCAGGACATTCCGGAGAGTGGGTGACATTAACTGTAAAAGCAAATCATGGATATGTCTTCCAACGGTATGATACCAATACAGATAATCTGGTAACAATCGATAACAACCGTTTTCAACTAAATGAAAAATTTCCTACGGTAGTTGTAAAGGCGTATTTTACAACAAGAGAGCCAGGGAAAGATGAAGTCTTTTTTGATGATTTTGGAGGAGAACCAGGAGCTACGCTTCCAGGAGGAGTTCACATTTCTAATGGAGAATTGGTGGTAGATATCCCGGAAGGACAAGGAAGCAATTTCTATGAGCCAGCTATTGATTGGAGTCAGGTTTCGGCACAGGAAGGCTATCGGATTTCTGTGGATGTAAGGAGAGTTACGCAAACTCCGGGTACAATGCAGATTACTTTTCGTGGTGGAGAACAAAGTACACAACGTTATGTAGTAGTGATTAATTCTCAGGGAAGCTTGATGTTGAGAAAAATTGACGGAGAGAATGTACCTTTAAAAAAAGCAGCGTTTCAGTTGACGGAGCAATATGCACATATAGAAGTGGTAGTAGTAAAAAACGAAGTCAGAGTTTCTGCAAATGGTCAAGAACTTGTAGCTTATACAGAGCAGAACAACTGGGGTGGGATGACACCAAAAGTTCAGTTATGGAATATGACACAGGGAGCGTCAATGGGATTTGACAATCTGCTCGTAGAGAAAATTTGCGAAAAGAAACCTATTGAAGTTGTAACAATTTATAATGGGCAGGAAGATTCGGAACATCGTGCCGGAACAGCAGTTTCAGATGTTGCGGAAGCAAAAGAAGGTGATACGGTTACACTCCAGACGATTTCGAAAGCGGGCTATCGCTTCAAAGAATATCAGGTGGAGGGAATGGAAAGCCTTTCGATTGTAGATAATAAATTTGTGATGCCGGCGGGAGAGTTTGAAAAACTGAGAGTCAATGCTGTGTTTGAAGATGATACGGTAAGAGAAGCGAAAACATTTTATGTAGACTCTGAAGGTGGAAACGATCAATCTGCCGGGACATCGGAAAAAGAAGCGTGGAGAACATTAGGGAGAATTAAAGAACATAATTTGTTTGTCCCGGGTGATCGTATTTTATTAAAATGTGGAAGTGTATTCCGTGGGGAACAGTTAGCATTTCAGGGAATGGGAAGTGCAGAACAGCCAATCGAAATCAGTTCTTACGGAGAAGGGGAACTGCCAAGACTGGAAGGAAACGGAGAAGTTGAAAATGTAATTTCATTATATAATCAGCAGTATATCCATATTAATCGCTTAGAAATTACAAACTTAGATCAAAAGTATAATCAAAATTTTGAGTTGAATGGAAGCAACAATCAGGAAAAAGCGTTAAGAGCAATTAACGTGTCAATCCGTGATTTTGGAACCGCTTCAGATATTCGAATTGAAGATTGCTATATTCATGATATTAATGGAAATATTAAATCTAAGTGGAATGGTGGAATTTTCTTCGATGTAAAAGCAAATATACAAAATGGAACATTAACAGGAGTTCCAAGCAAATATGATCAGATTTTAATTTCGGGATGTACATTTGAGAGAGTGGACAGATCTGGAATTAAGTTGATCAGTTCACAGTGGTGTAACCAGTGGGAAAAGAATGATCCGGGTGTCCCTGTAAACTGGTATCCATCGACCAACGTAGTTGTAAGAGACAACTATATGGAGAAAATCGGAGGAGATGGAATTACAGTCAGAGATACAGATGGGGCATTGATTGAACATAACCTGGTAAGAGATTGTCGATATCAGAATACAGGATATAATGTTGGTATCTGGCCATTTGAAGCAGCGAATACAGTGTTGCAATATAATGAAGCATATGAGACACATGGAACAACGGATGGTCAGGGATTAGACTGTGACCATGCATCTTCAAACTCGGTTATGCAGTATAATTACAGCCACAATAACGAAGGTGGATTTATGCTTATTATGGGTGGGTATCCGCATACAGGAGCGACAGTGCGCTACAATATCAGTCAGAATGACCGTGATAAAACATTTGAATTTGCACAGGGATGTCCAAAAGGAACTATGATTTATAACAACACAATTTACTCAGATCAGCTTTTAGAGAGGGGAGTCTTCTTCTTATCAAATACAGGAGCTGGACAAGGGGTAAATGATACCTTTGCATTTAATAATGTGTTCCACTACCCAGAAGGACAGAAATTCTATGGAGGAGAAACACAAAATCTAACAACGTATATGAAATTATATAATAATGCATATACTGGTGGGATAGAGGCGTTTGAGGGGGATGATAACCCATTGAAAGCGGAAGATGCAGGTCTGACAGCACCTGGAACCGGCCCGGAAGTAAATGAGAGTAAAACAGCAGTAACCGGATCCTCTGGAGCGCTGGATGGATATAAATTGGAAGATACTTCCGTGTTGATCGACAAGGGAATTACAGTAGACGAAGCATGGAAACATTTTGGAGGTACAGAGTTAGTTGACGGAAGAGGTATGTCTCCAAGAAATCTTTTTGAGCAGGCGAAAAATGGAAATAGTATTGACTATGTGATGGGAAATAACTTCCCGCAAATCAATGGGGTTGGATATGACAAAGATTTCTTTGGAAACAGCCTTGCCGATGGAAAGCCTGATATTGGAGCTGCTGAATTTTTGGCATCTGTTCCGGAACAACCAGATCCAGAGCAGCCAAACCCAGAACAGCCAAACCCAGAACAGCCGAACCCAGAGCAGCCAAATCCAGAGCAGCCAAACCCAGAACAGCCGAACCCAGAACAGCCAAACCCAGAACAGCCGAACCCAGAGCAGCCAAACCCGGAAAAACCAAACCCAGAACAACCAAAACCGGGACAGCCAAAACCGGATGGAGAAAAGCCGAATGGGCAAACAGCTCAAAAACCAAGTAAGGGAGAGTCGGTAAAAACAGGAGACCCTGTTGTAGTTACCGGGTTGATTTTGCTGCTGATAGTATCGGGAGGCGTTATTATGATTTGTTTTTGTGTTTCAAAAAGAAACAGGAAAACAGCAAATAGAAAAGAAAATTAATAATAGATAAAAGTATTTATGAAAAGTACACCTTGCTGAGAGATTTTTAGTAAGGTGTATTTTTTAGTTGATGGTATACGTTGCTAATGGAGAAAAAAGGGTGACTCTTATGCAACATTATAGTTTATTTTGTTGATGAACAACTTTTGATGACTTTCTTTTTTTCCTGTGGTAGAATAAGAAATAGCAGTTGCAGGAAATGGGAAAGGCAAGAAAGGATGAACAGAAGATGAATCAAAAACAGATCATAGGTGCGGTTGTTGCCGCAGGACTTTTTATTGTGACAGGAGTTTCCAGTGTGCTGACAAATACATTATCTGAGCGAATGTTGGCGGATACGGCAAAAAAGACAGAGGATGCGCTGTTAGGAGGAAATACGACAACCCTTCCGGGAGAACCATATATTGGAATTGTTGCTGTGGAAGGGACGATTCAGGAACAGACTTCTTCCGACGGTATATTTGATACTGTGGCAGGCTATCAGCATGATACCACATTGGATTATATTGATCGGATGATGGAGGATGAGAAAAATCAGGGGATTTTACTTCGAGTTGATTCCCCGGGAGGAACCGTATATGAGTCGGAGGAACTATACCGGAAATTAGTAGCATATAAAGAAGAAACCGGACGTCCGGTTTGGACTTACATGGAGCATTATGCAGCGTCTGGCGGGTATTATATTTCTGCACCATCCGATAAGATCTATGCGAATCCCAATACGACAACAGGGTCGATTGGTGTGATTATGTCCGGATACGATATGAGTGGACTGTATGAGAAACTGGGAATCCGCTCTGTGAGTATTACTAGCGGAAAAAATAAAGATATGAGTAAGCTGACAGAGGAACAGATTGCGATTTACCAGAGTTCTGTTGATGAGTCTTTTGATCGGTTTGTGGAAATTGTTGCAGATGGAAGAAAGATGACAGAAGAGACTGTCAGAGAAATTGCAGATGGGAGAACTTACACCGCAAAACAGGCAAAAGCAAATGGGTTGATCGATGAGATCAGTCTGTATGAGGAAATGCAGGAAGCAATGGAACAGGAAACAGGATGTACAACATTTTATGAACCTGAGCAGGGAGTGTCTCCGCTCGCATCTTTGTTTTCTAAACTGGAGACACTCAAACCAAAATCTGAGGCAGAAGTGCTGACGGAATGGAATGAGGATCTTGGAAGCGGGGTGCTGATGTATTATGCAGAACAGTTACAATAAAGCCGGAGAGCCGGCTGTATGTGCAGGATTTTTTGTCCGGATGGCGGCGCACTTGATTGATATGCTAATAGTTGGAGGAATCTTGTTGTTTGCAAGGATTCCGCTTGCTTTGCTTTCGCTGTTCCTTCCGACGGAACTTTTGGAGTATAGGGTGTTGTTTTCGTATACGATCAAGGATATTTATCTGTATCTTGGCGGAGTGTTGTATTATATTTTGCTGACGTATTATACCGGCACAACACTTGGGAAAAAGCTGATGAATCTCCGTGTAGTCTCGGAAACGGGAGAGAAACTTACACTTTTTAATGTAATCTACCGGGAAACAATCGGAAGATTTCTGTGCAGCTTTTTTGGGGGAATCGGATATATCATGGCAGGAATTGATGGACAGAAGCGGGGATTGCATGATATGATTTGTGGTACGCGCGTGATTTACGAGAAGCGAGTGAAAGTGACAGTTGTCAATAGCGGAGTACCGCAGGGATCATATGGGATGCCACATCATCCTATGCAGAATCCAGCTGTGCGGGCAGGATCAGAGCAGAGACAGAGCGTGGAGAAAGAAGATAAAGAAGTTTGCCGGCAGATGCAGGGAGACAGAATGAATGAGAAGATAGAAGAACGGCAAGAAGTGAAGGAGACGGAAGATGAGAAAAGAAGATTTTAATTTTGATTTACCGGAGGAATTGATTGCGCAGGATCCGCTGGAGGATCGATCCAGTTCCAGATTGCTTGTACTGGATAAGGAGACGGGAAAGACAGAACATCATGTGTTCCGAGAAATCATAGATTATCTTGAGACGGGGGATTGCCTTGTGATCAATGACACAAAAGTGATCCCGGCAAGGCTGATTGGTTCCAAAATCGGAACAGATGCAAAGATTGAAGTATTGCTGTTAAAGAGAAAGGAAAACGATGTCTGGGAGACATTGGTAAAACCTGGGAAAAAGGCTAAGATCGGAACAAGGATCAGCTTTGGGGACGGATTGTTAGTCGGAGAAGTGGTGGATATTGTAGAAGAAGGAAATCGTCTGATCCATTTTGAATATGAAGGGATTTTTGAAGAAATCCTTGACCGGCTTGGACAGATGCCGCTTCCGCCGTACATCACACATCAGTTGGAAGATAAGAACCGATACCAGACGGTTTATGCAAAACACAGCGGTTCTGCAGCGGCGCCGACAGCAGGACTTCATTTTACACCGGAGCTGTTAAAGAAGATTGAGGAAAAAGGAGTGCAGATTGCGAGAGTGACCTTGCATGTAGGTCTAGGGACATTCCGCCCGGTGAAAGTAGATAATATTTTAGAACACCATATGCATTCTGAGTTCTATCAGATTGAGGAAGAGGCAGCAGAGAAGATTAACACTGCAAAAGCAAATGGCAAAAGAGTCATTGCGGTCGGTACTACAAGCTGCCGCACTATTGAGTCTGCGGCAAAAGAAGATGGAACGATCGCCCCAGTGAGTGGATGGACGGATATTTTTATTTATCCGGGATATCAGTTTAAAGTACTGGATTGTCTGATTACAAACTTCCATCTGCCAGAGTCCACACTTGTTATGCTTGTTTCGGCATTAGCAGGAAGAGAGCATGTATTAAATGCATACGAGGAAGCAATTAAAGAAAGATATCGTTTCTTTAGTTTTGGAGATGCGATGTTTATCCGGTAAAAAGGCAAAGTGATCAGTTGGTAGGATTGATCACTTTTTTCTATTGATAAAATCGATAAACAATAAGTTTTTGCAGAAAAAATCAATTAGACGAAAAAAGAATCTTCCGTTAAAATAGGTATGGTTCCGGTAGGATGCCGGATATCAAGATGTTACAGAGATTTTTCAAGGAAAAATTTAGGAGGAAATACGTTTATGAAAAGAAAAGTAATAGCAGGTCTTCTGGCAGCAACGATGTGTATGTCGCTGTTGTTTACAGGATGCGGTGGTGCAAAGGAGAATAAGGGAACCGCAGAAAAGAAGGAAACAAAAGAATCAGAAATGCATATTGCAATTTCTGCGAATCCACCATCTCTTGACCCTCAGTCAATCAATTCCAATATTGTAGGAGGGCTTGGAGTTCATATTTATGAGCCGTTGTTTGCAATGAGTGAAAATTATGAACCGACACCAGTGCTTGCAAAATCTTATGAAGTCAGTGAGGATGGAACGGTCTATACGATCAAACTTCGCGAGGGTGTAAAGTTTCACAATGGAGAAGAGATGAGGGCAGATGATGTCGTTGCTTCTATGAACAGATGGTTGGAAGTTTCTGCAAAAGCAAAAACATTGATCGGAGGCTCTGTATTTGAGAAGGTGGATGATTATACAGTGACATTGAAAGTGAATCAGGCTTCCTCAGATATCATCATGATTCTTGCAAGTCCAATCCAGTTTGCAGCAATCTATCCGGCAGACGTGGCAGAGACAGCCACAGCAGAGGGAATTAAGGAATATATTGGAACTGGTCCGTATAAGGTAGCAGATTGGAAGCAGGATCAGTATGTAAAGCTTGAGAAGAATGAAGCATATCAGCCGGCAGAAGAGGTATCTACCGGACTTGCGGGGGAGAAGAAAGCTGCCACAGAAACACTTTACTTTGACGTTGTGACAGATACTGCAACAAGGATTGCCGGAGTACAGAGCGGACAGTATGATATTGCGGAAGAGATTCCAGCAGATAACTATGAAGAACTTTCCAAAGATAAAAATTTGGAAATGAGTGTAGAACGCGGCGGTACACTGAATCTGTTCTTAAATACAACAGAAGGAATCATGGCAGATGTCAATATGCGACAAGCAGTTTTGGCGGCATTAAATTGCGAAGATATTTTGCTTGCAAGTTATGGAAATCCAGACCTCTTTGAAGCAAATGCAAGTTGGAGCATTCCAACAGATGCACAGTGGGGAACGGATGCGGGAAAAGAATATTACAATCAGAATGATGTAGACAAAGCAAAAGAGTTACTTCAAAAAGCGGGATACAATAACGAAAAACTTGTGCTTGTTACAACACCAGATTATCAAGAAATGTATAATGCAACACTTGTTGTTCAGGAACAGTTAAAGAAAGCTGGAATTAATGCGGAAGTAGAAAGCTATGACTTCAGTACATTCATGGAACATCGTGCAGATCCGAAGCAGTTTTCTATGTTTATTACAAGTAATAGCTATAACATGTTGCCAATCCAATTATCTGTACTAGATAAAGGATGGGCAGGGCTTGACAGACCGGAAGTATCAGAAGGAATCGAGAAGATCCGTTCTGCAGCAAATGCGGAAGATGCTTCTGCTGCATGGGCAGATTTGCAGACATTCTTATACGAATACGGAGCAGCAACGGTTATTGGACATTACACAGGAATCAGCGCGATGCGTGCAGAGGTAGAAGATGTGGGATATTTGAGATTTCCGATTTACTGGAATGCGACAACGACAAAATAGTAGAAAAAAAGAAGACGGCGGGATGCAAAAAAAGGCACTCCGCCGCTTTTCGGTGAAGGAGAGGGAAAAACAATGTTATCTTATATATGGAAACGATTTTTATCTTTGCTCCCGGTGCTGTTTGTGGTATCCTGCGTGGCGTTTCTCGTCGTCTATATGATTCCGGGAGGACCGGCGACAGCGCTACTTGGGATGGAAGCTACACCGGAGCAGATTGCAGAATTGAATACGGAACTAGGATTTGATCGGCCGTTCCTTGTACAGTATGTGGACTGGTTTGGCAATGTACTGCAGGGAAACTGGGGGGAGTCTTATTTTCTGCACCAGTCTGTGCTGGAGTCAATCCGGGAATATTTTCCACCTACATTAAGCCTTGCTATTTTTGCGCAGGTCATTGCTATTGTACTTGCAGTGCCAATGGGAATTATTGCAGCATACAAAAGAGGAACCGCATTTGATTTGACAGCAGTATCTGTTTCGCTGCTAGGGGTGGCACTTCCGGGGTTTTTGCTGAGTATGTTTCTGATGTTATTTCTCAGTGTATATAATCAGTGGTTTCCGGTTGCAGGCTATGCGGTGCTGTCGGAAGGTCTGGGGGAACATTTGAAATATCTGTTTGTTCCGGCATTGTCACTTGGAATTGTGCAAGCTGCTTACATTACAAGAATGACAAGGGCGGCGCTTTTGGATGTACTTTATAAAAATTATATCCATACCGGCAGAGCGAAAGGATTGAAAGAGTGGGCAGTCATCATGAAATATGGACTGAAAAATGCAGCTCCGGCTATCCTTACGGCGGTTGGACAGTCTTTTGGCAGTCTGATCACTGGAACGATTGTGACGGAAACGCTCTTTAATATTCCGGGACTTGGAATGCTGACAATTGGATCTATCAACCGGAGAGATGTGTTTGTGATACAGGGAGTTGTTTTGTTTGTCACATGTCTATATGTGTTTGTTAATCTTGCGGTCGATATTTTATATGGATTTGTAGATCCGAGACTTCGGCCGGGGCGCAGATAGGAGGAGATAAGATGCATTTTACAAGAAAAACTATTTCAGAATCGAGTGGACTGATTATAAAAGAACAGCGGCAGATTCGAAAAGAACGTTTGCTTGCAAGTCCGGCGCTGATAATTGGATTTACCGGATTTATGCTGATCTTGCTTGCGGCAGTTTTGATTCCACTTTTTAGTTCTGTTGATCCAAATGCGATGACAGTGGCAGAGAGATTGAAAGCGCCGGGAGGAAAATATCTTCTCGGGACAGACGAGTTTGGAAGAGATATTTTTATCCGTCTGATGTACGGAGCGAGAGTGTCGTTGTGGGTGGGGGGCTGTGTGGCTGTGTTTTCCTGCCTGCTGGGAACAATTATTGGAATATATGCAAGTTACTTTAAAATATTGGATCAGATTTTGATGAGAATCTGCGATGGATTGATCGCAATTCCGGGAATCCTTTTGGCAATCGCATTGATTGCAGGACTTGGAGCATCAAGCTGGAACGTCGTGATTGCTCTGACTGTTGTCTATACGCCGAGTGTGGCGAGAACGGTGAGGGCAAGTGCGATGGTCATCCGGGAACAGCCGTATGTCGAGGCGGCAAAGGTGCAGGGATTCGGTACACTCCGCATATTGTGGAAATTAATTTTGCCGGGAGTTGTGTCACCATTGATTGTGCAGGCATCTTTCATTTTCGCACAGGCAATTATATCAGAGGCATCACTCAGTTTTCTAGGGGCAGGTGTTCCGGCTCCTGCGGCGAGTTGGGGAAATATGCTTCAGGCAAGTAAGCTTGTGTTTTCAAAGGCACCATGGACAATGCTCTGTCCGGGTATAGCAGTAATCCTATGTGTACTGAGCCTGAATCTGTTTGGGGACGGGCTAAGGGACTATCTGGATCCAAGAGTAAAAGGAGGGGCGAAAAAATAATGGAAGAGCAAATGAAACAGAGCGAAGAGACAATACTGGAAGTAAAAGACTTAAGTGTTTTCTTTTCGGTTCATAAGAAATGGCTTGCAGCGGTAGACGGTGTGAGCTTTTCGGTAGCACCGGGGGAAATCACAGGCATTGTAGGAGAGTCTGGTTCTGGAAAAAGTGTGATGTCACAGTCTATCTTGAGGCTGAGAGATCATGATACAGTGGTAAAGTATAATGGAGAGATTCTTTTTGAGAGAGAAGATCTTTTGAAAAAATCACTTTCAGATATGCAGGAGATCAGGGGAAATCAGATTTCTATTATTTTTCAGGATCCACTAAATTCGCTAAGTCCAGTACATACAATCGGTGAACAGTTAAGTGAAATTTTAATGCTTCATAAAAAAATGGGAAAGCAGGAAGCAGGAAAGCGTGCAGTCCAAATGCTGGAACTTACAGGAATTCCAGGTGCAGAAGCATGTATGAAGAAATATCCTTTTGAGCTGTCAGGAGGAATGCAGCAAAGGGTAATGATTGCGATGGCACTGGCATGTGAGCCGAAACTTTTGATTGCAGATGAGCCGACTACTGCACTTGATGTTACCATCCAGGAGCAGATTTTATATCTGATTCAGGAACTGAATGAGAAACTGGGAATGTCGGTGTTGTTTATTACGCATGACATGGGAGTAGTGTCTCAAATTTGTCACAGTGTAAAAGTAATGTATCTTGGTCAGATTGTAGAGGAGGCGAAGACAGATCGGCTGTTTGCTGAGCCGCTTCATCCATATACAAAGGGGCTTCTGGCAAGTATTCCGCATTTAGGAGTAGAAAAAGGGAAAAAACTTCCGACAATTCCGGGAACGGTGCCTCCTCTTTCGAAAGTTCCGGAAGGATGCCACTTCTGCACGCGATGTTCGGAAGCAACGAAACAGTGCAGAAGCGAGCAGCCACCATCTGTGGAAGTACAGCCGGGACATTTTGTAAAATGTTGGAAATACGCAGAGAAACAAGGACAGAAGGGGGGAGCATAGGGATGGAAGAATGTTTGCTGGAAGTCAAAGGATTGAAAAAAACATATCCGTTACATGGGAGTGGAGGCAGGTTTTTTGGAAAGAAAGAACAAATGTATGCGGTAGATGGAATAACATTTGAGATTAAAAAGGGAGAAACATATGGGCTTGTCGGGGAGTCTGGATGTGGAAAGTCTACAACTGGGCGTGCAATCGTAGGCTTGGACAAACCGGATGCCGGTTCAATCTTTTATCAGGGGAAAGATCTCTGTAAACTGAGCGAAAAGGAATTTCGCCCTCTACGAAAAGAGTTACAGATGGTGTTTCAAAATACACTTTCTGCATTAAATCCACGTCAGAGGATTGGTTCGATCCTTGAGGAGATTTTGATTGTTCACGGAGAAAAAAATGCTTCAGCACGGAAAGAGCGGGCGCTAAAAGTGCTCCAACAAGTTGGACTTTCTGAGGAGCATTATTTCAGATATCCACATGAACTTTCTGGAGGACAGGTACAGCGGCTTGGGATTGCAGGTGCACTGTTGATAGAGCCTAAGTTAATCGTATGTGATGAGCCGGTATCAGCGCTCGATGTATCGATACAGGCACAGATTTTAAATATGTTGGTGGAAATTCAGAAGACATCAGGAATTAGTCTTTTATTTATTTCCCATGATATCGGTGTGATTCGATTTATTTCAGACAGAATTGGAGTGATGTATCTTGGCACACTTGTTGAAGAAGCAGATGCAGAAAGTCTTTTTGAAAATCCTCTGCATCCGTATACCAAAGCATTGCTTGCTTCCGCACCGGATCCATATGTTGTGCGAGGGAAAAGAAATATTCTGCGGGGGGAGCAGCCAGTTCGCACAGGTGAAATGAAAGGATGTGCATTCTGCGGGCGCTGTCCATATGCGGAGGAGATTTGTAAAGAAAAGACACCGGAAATGAGAGGGGTACAGAAAGGGCATCGAGTGGCATGTCATCTGGTGGGAGCGAAGTAGATTTTGTATAGTGACAGTGAGAAAGAAGCGATAGAAATAATTGGGAAATCACTCCGGAGAGGTTGACAGCAGGGCAAAAGATGAGTAACATAGAAATGATTAGACTCAGATATATTTTAGAGACAGAAATAGAAATAAGGGGAGAAACTAGATGAGACCAAATCGGAAATATCGGGAAACCCTCAGAGTAGGATGCGCTGCTTTGTCGTTATCGATGGCGTTAAGCTGCGCACCGTTGGCAGTATCTGCTGCCGAGACTGAGAATGCAAAAGAGAAGGCCGAGATTCACTGGACGATTAGTGATGCAGCAGAGATACAGACCTCACTTCCGCTTATGATAGAGAATCAGTTCTATGTGACTGTTGGAAATGTACTAAAAGTAATTGATGTCACAACCGGAAAGGAGACTGCTTCCACAGAACTAGCAGCGGATGCATCCGAATCGGCAGTCATCGAAAATGGGGAGGGCATGTTGTTTGTCCCACTTTCAGACGGAAGGATTCAGGCGGTGAAGACATCTGATCTAAGCTCTGTATTTTTGACAGAGAAGCCTGCGGAAGGATTTTCGGTACAGAGCCAGATTTTATATCATGATCATATGATTTATGCAGGTTTTAGTCCGGTGGCACAGGAGCAGAAAGTATCAGGATATTTTGCCGCATTTAAGACAGACTCTAGGACAGGAACTGATGCAGTTGCACCGGAGTGGAAGTCAGCAGAACAAAAAGAAGGAAATTATATCGGTACAAAAGCAGCTATTCTCGGAGAGAATGTACTATTTGCAGGAGACTCTGGAAAACTGGTACTTGCAAATGCAAAGACCGGAGAGGTGAAAGACAAGAAGGATGACATCACGGGGAAAGTGAGAAGTCCGCTTGTAGAGGCAAATGGATCTGTGTGGTTTGCGACAGATGAAGGAATTCTTTACAAGGTTACACTCAGCAGTGATGGGAAGGTGACAGAGAAAGCGACTATTTCGCTGCCAGATAAAGGAAATGCGATTATTTCGATTCTGGAAGGGAAGGTGTTTGTGACAGGCGGAAGCGGTCAGGGTTACATAGCGGTGTACTCTGAATCGGATGCTACTGAGATTCTGTCACAGAAGACAGATCATCCAGTCGTTAGCCAGGCGGTCACAAAATCAGGTGAGAATTTCTATGTGTATTTTACACAGGAAGAAGACTATGCAAATTTGTATGTGGCCAAGTTTGACGCAGACAAAAAGATGACGGTGGAGACCGTCTATACTTCGGAGACGAAGAAAAATGGAGAAGATTATCTTCTGATTGGCGATGATGGGAAAGTGTATTATGGAAATACCGGAAATGGAACGATCACATCTGTGGATGTTCCGAAGGAGGAAAATCCAGAACCAAAACCTCCGGTAGAGCCAGATCCAAAACCCCCAGTAGAGCCAGAAAATCCAGATCCGCAACCTCCGGTAGAACCGGAAGAGCCAGAGAAACCGGAGACAGATCCACCGCAGGAGAATCAATCATCGAAACCAGATGGGAACCAGCAGGGCAATACACAAGGAACTACGGACAACAGCGGGTCGGAGAATCAGAATACAACGAGAAATCCTTCCAAGAGTCAGTCCACAGGAAGTTCAGGTGGAACCTCAGCAGGAAACACAGTGGGAAGTATTGCTGAACCGACATTGCTTGAGAATATCAATGCAGCGATCAAGGGTGGGAGCAATTCTCTTGTCAACGGAAGTAAGCTATATAAGCTTGACAAGGAAATTTTGACTGTCCTTGCTAAAAATCCGAACTTTGAGCTGACGTTAGAGTACGATAATTACTCTATCAAGATCAAAGGGGCAGATATAAAGAATCCGGAAAATGAGCTTTTTACAAAACTTATCGAGAAAAATGTTACGCTTTCCAAGAAGGAATCGGACAAAATCGGTGCGTACCAAGTATTGGAATTCATGATGAGCAAAAACTTTCCGGGGAAAGTGACGGTTATCTACCAGCTTCCAGAGCAGTTAAAAGGTGCAGAGAAATTGTTCCTCTATGAGAGAAGCAATCTGGACAAAGGAACAGAGATTGTGGTAGATCGGGATAAGGTGACTTTGATCTTTGAAAAAGGCGGGGAATATGTGCTCGCAAAAGAGAAAGACAAAGCTGCTGGCGAGACAGAAAAAGAAGATACAGAAGATAAAAAAGAAGTGTCAAAGAATACAGAGAAAGAAAAGAAACACTCTTTTCAGTTGCCGAAGCTTCCGACACCGGTACTTGTGGCGGCAGGGGTAGCACTTGCGGCGCTGATCGGTTTGATTGTTATTATGCTGATGGAGGCGAGAGCAAGAAAAATCCGCGAAGCCAAACGCCAGAAGATTCGTGGAGAGAAAGGGGAACTTTCGGGAATTATAGAAGAGATTAGTTCTGAAGAAGCAGACCCAGAGCTGGAGAAGGAACTGGACAGTGAGCTTGCTGAACTTGAGGAAGAAGCAAAGGAACTGTCAGAATCACAACTAGATGAGGAAGAAAAGGCGGAGACATCTTTAGAAGGTCTGGAAGAAGAGAAGACACAGGTATTGCCGGCGCTTCCGCTTGTAGAGAATATCCCGGATCCGGAAGAAGAAGCACTTTTGAAGAAAGAAGAAGAAGACTGGAACAAGATCCATGAGGCACAGAGTCAGGGTGCAGCAGAAGTGTCTGAAACAGAGGAAATGCCTGAAACAGAGGTAATACCTGTGGAAGAGGCAGAAAAACCAGATGATTCAGAGAAGATAGAACAGAAGGAATCCGAGGAAGAACCAGAAGTTCAGAAATCTGAACCAGAATCTTCCAAGAAAGAGAAGGACGATACGCAGAAAGACGAATAAATCATTTTTTAGATGAGGCGCAGTCGGAAATGTGATAAGATAGCATTTCCGACTGTTTTTTTGTATGAAAATTTGAAACGATATGGCAAAAAGCGCCTATTTATGATACGATGAATGCAGTATACTGACATAGTTATAAGAACAAGGGAGGTTTTTCAGATGGCAAATAAGTCGACAGTTCCATTTCAGGGAACGAAAGAACAGGAGACGGTACTGCGTGAAGTGATCGAAAAGAGAAAAAGCGAACAGGGGGCATTGATGGCAGTATTGCAGCAGGCACAAGAGATTTATGGATATGTTCCTACGGAAGTACAGACGATTATTTCGGATGAGATGGATATCCCGCTTCACAAGATTGAAGAGGTTGTTGATTTCTATCCACAGTTTACGTTGAGCCCGAAGGGAAAATATCAGGTATCGATCTGTCTTGGAACGGCATGTTTTGTGAAGGGAGCAGGAGATGTCTACAATAAGCTGACAGAAGTACTTGGAATCGGTGGTGGAGAATGTACTGCCGATGGAAAATTTTCGCTGGACGCAAGCCGGTGCATTGGAGCATGTGGCATGGCACCGATTCTGATGGTGAATGACGATGTGTACAACCATGTGAAAGCGGAAGATGTAGAAGAGATTCTTGCAAAATATGAATAACAAAAAGAAGGGACCTTGCGATAGGAAAGGTCCTTTTTTTGAATGGAGTGAATGGAATGAAAGTAATTGATTTTCAGAATGCGAGCTGTAAGCACTGTTATAAATGTGTGAGAAATTGCAGTGTCAAGGCAATCTCTGTCCGACATGAGCAGGCGCACATTATGAATGATCACTGTATTCACTGTGGGAAATGCCTGGAAGTCTGTCCGCAGAATGCAAAGCGTTTCGCAAGTGACCTAGAACTGATCAAAGCCTATATTCGACAGAATATGAAGATTGTCGTATCAATTGCACCATCGTATTTGGGAGTGATGAATTATCGGACGCCGGGACAGGTTGTCGGAGCACTTCGGAAGCTTGGATTTGATGAAGTGCGGGAGACATCAGAAGGTGCGGCACTTGTCACGAGAGAGTATCAGAAACTGCTGCGGGAAGGGACGTATAAAAATATCATTACAACTTGCTGCCCAAGTGTGAATGAACTTGTGGAGAAGTATTATCCGGAATTGACAGACCAGCTTGCTCCGGTTGTCTCTCCGATGATCGCGCACGGAAGACTGATCAAAAAAATGTATGGGGAGCAGACAAAGGTAGTCTTTCTCGGTCCCTGTATTGCGAAAAAGCAGGAGGCAATGGGAGATTCCCGCGTGTTTGGCGCAGTGGATGCGATTCTGACATTTGAGGAATTGGAACAGTGGCTGGAGGAAGAACAGATTGTTCTGGAAGAATGTGAAGATCTTCCGATGGCAAACCCGGATTGTGGTGTGAACCGTCTTTATCCGGTCAGTGGTGGAGTTCTTCAGTCTGTGATGGTGGATTCTTCCGAAATGCGGGAGAAAGAGCAAGGTGAAGAAAAAAAACAATACCACAAAGTGTATGTCGATGGACTGGACAATTGTATGGAAATGCTGGAAAGTTTGAAAAGAGGCGAATTGGAGCACTGTTTTATCGAAGCGAATGTCTGCGATGGTGGCTGTGTCAAGGGACCGGCATCTGGAAAATGGAATGTGTCGTTTATCAAGGCAAAAGTGGAGATGGAGCGGAGAGTGGCTGCCCATCAGAAGGCACAATATGAGCCACAGTCTTTGGAAGTCGAACTTTCCAGACAATTTGCGCCGCATCCGCCAAAAGAGCAGCTTCCGACCGAGGAGGAACTTTCTGCAATTTTAAGAGAGACAGGAAAGTATTCTGAGAAGGATGAATTAAACTGTGGTGCGTGCGGATACGCAACCTGCCGGGAGAAGGCGATTGCAGTTTTTCAGAAGAAAGCAGAGAATAGTATGTGTCTGCCGTATGCACTTTCCAAAGCAGAGTCCATGTCGAATGTAGTGATGGATGTGACGCCGAATCTTATTTTCATTATAGATAGGGAGATGCGGATCCGGGAATGCAATAAGAAGGCGCAGGAGTTGCTCGAAATCAGCAGAGAAGAAGCGCTGGAAAGATATCTGTATGACTTTGTGGATACAGCAGATGTAGAGGACGTTTTCCAGACGAGAGAGTCGATTACATACAAGAAAGTGAAGCTGGAGCAGTTAGGCATGAAAGCTGAGGAAAAGATCATATATATTCCGGAGATGGAGTCGGTGCTGATTATTTATCAGGACATCACAAAAGAAGAAAAAGCAAAAGAGAAACACTATAATCTGAAAATGGAGACGGTGGAGATGGCACAGCGTGTCATTGATAAACAGATGATGGTCGCACAGGAAATTGCCGGGCTGTTAGGAGAGACGACCGCAGAGACAAAAGTGACTCTGACAAAGCTTCGGGATTCGATTCTCCTTGATGGAGAGGGGGACTAGCCATGGGAATCAGTGTAGATGTTGCGTGGAAAAGCCTGAATAAGCACCACGAGGAGCTATGCGGGGATAAAGTGGAAGTATTAAAGACTGCGGATTCGGATATTGTGATTTTGGCAGATGGTATGGGGAGCGGTGTCAAGGCGAATATTCTGGCTACGCTGACCTCAAAGATTCTTGGAACAATGTTGTTTAACGGGGCGACGATCGAGTCTTGTGTGGAGACGATCGCAAAGACGCTACCGGTCTGTAAAGTAAGGGAAGTTGCCTATGCAACATTTAGCATTCTCCAGATTTTTCGGAATGGAGAAGCATATCTGGTGGAATTTGACAATCCAAGCTGTATTTTTATCCGGGATCATAAAGTACAGTCTTATCCATACGAGGAGCGGAATATAGAAGGAAAGCAAATCCATGAATATCGTTTCCGGGTAGAGTTGGGTGACTACTTTGTTCTGATGAGTGATGGGGTGCTCTATGCAGGTCCGGGAGATTTCCTGAATTTTGGTTGGACATGGGACAGTATGGCGAAGGCGGCGATCCGCTGCCTGTCGGAGGAGATTTCCGCATCAAGATTGGCGGTTTCGCTTGCAGATACCTGTGATGAACTTTATGGACATCGTCCGGGAGACGATACGACAGTTGCTGTTATGCATGTGATCCCGCGGCAGATCGTCAATATTTTTACCGGGCCGCCGGAGAATAAGGAGGACGATGAGCGGGTTGTGAAGTCGTTCATGAAGCAGGAAGGAAAAAAGGTGGTATCCGGAGGGACAAGCGCCAATATTACAGCAAGGGTGCTTGGCAAAGAAATTTACACTTCATTGAAAGACTATGATCCGAAAGTGCCGCCGATGGCGCTCATCGAAGGAATCGACCTTGTGACAGAAGGAGTACTGACGCTTGGATTGGCGTTGAAGCTCTTGAAAAAATATGTGAAGAAGGAGATTGACGCCACATTTTTTGAGGAGCTGGACAAGAATAATGGAGCATCCAAACTTGCCAAAATGCTGATTGAGGAATGCACAGAGATTCATCTGTTTGTTGGAAAGGCAATGAATGTGGCACACCGGAATTCTAATCTTCCATTTGATCTGAGTATTCGCATGAATCTCGTTGAACAGCTGGAAGAAGTTGCCGAAAAGATGGGGAAATCAGTTACGATCCAATATTTTTAAGTTGACAGGTTTTTCAAAACTTTGTAGAATAACCGTATATTGACTTTGGCAGATGCCAATGAAACAGGGAATGCGGTGAAAGTCCGCAACAGCTCACTCTACTGTAAGGGATGACGAACCCTGCATACCACTGTGTTCGGATGAGTTTCGGATGCGGGAAGGGCAGGAAGTAGGTTTTAGTCCTAAGTCAGGATATCGGTCAATAGGTAAGTAACATCTTTCGGTGAGGAGAAGAGTATACACAGCTTAGAATGATTTTACAAAATGATTTTATGAGAGATGCGGAAGCATTTCTTTTCCGTGTATAAAAAGACAGCCGAAAGGCTGTCTTTTTATCGTTGAGAGATGGGCCATTTGTTTTTAGAAGACTGGAAAAGGAGATGGACAGATGGAGAAAAAAAGGCTTCGCGCAGGATATACAACAGGGACATGCGCCCAGGCTGCGACAAAAGCAGCAGTATGGATGTTGCTTTCCGGAGAAGAGAAAACATCGGTGGATGTAATCCTCCCGAAAGGAAAGGAACTGACGCTTCTTGTCTGTGAGATTGAGATGAAAAGGCAGGGAGAAAAGATTGAGCGTGTCAGCTGTGCCGTCAGAAAGGACAGCGGAGATGATCCGGACATTACAAACGGTATATTTGTCTATGCATCGGTCAGAAGAAAAGATGGAACGGAAATTGAAATTGACGGAGGGCGCGGAGTTGGGAGAGTGACCAAAAAAGGATTGGACCAGCCGGTAGGAGCTGCCGCTATCAACAAGGTGCCGCGACAGATGATCAGAAAAGAGGCAGAGGAGATCTGCGACTGTTATGGATACGAAGGAGGACTTGAGATCATCATTTCTATCCCGGAAGGAGAACAGCTTGCGAAGAAGACGTTCAATCCTAAGCTTGGAATTACAGGTGGGATTTCCGTGCTTGGGACAAGTGGGGTTGTGGAACCGATGAGTGAACAGGCATTGATCGATACGATCCGTGTGGAAATTCAGATGCAGCTGGCAAATGGGAACGGTTGGCTTTTGGCTGCACCGGGAAATTACGGGTTAGATTTTCTGAAGGAAACTTATGGGATCAGCCCGGACCGTGCAGTCAAATGCAGCAATTTCGTCGGAGAGACGATTGATCTGGCAGCGCAGTTTGGAGCAAAAGGGATATTATTTGTGGCGCATCTTGGTAAATTTGTGAAAGTGGCGGGAGGAATTATGAACACACATTCCCGGTGTGCGGATGCAAGGATGGAAATTTTCGGGGCGGCAGGACTTCGGGCAGGGATAGATTCTGCAGTGGTCCGGAAGATTCTGGACTGTACGACGACGGAAGAGGCTTTGGAACTTCTGGGCAGAGAAGAACGTGACGCGGTAATGAAAGAGCTGATGGCGCGGATGGAACATTATCTCGAATGGCGGACAAAAGGAGAACTGCCAACTGCCGCGATTGTATTTTCCAGCGGGATAGGGAAGATTGGAGAGACCGCATGCGCGGAAGCATTTTTAAAGAAGATTGCAGAAAATGAGGAGACAATAGAGGAATGATAGGAAAATTATATGGAATTGGAGTAGGACCGGGAGAGGCAGAACTTTTGACTTTGAAGGCACTGCGGATCATGCGGGAGAGTGATGTGATCATTGTTCCCGGAACAGATGTAGAAAAAAGTGTGGCATATCAGATTGTGCTCCCGGTATTCCCGGAGATCACAGAAAAAACAAGGGTTGCGGTAAAGATGCCGATGACGAAAGATCCGGTGCGCTTAGAAGAGAGCCATCAAAAAGCGGCAGAGGTTATTGAGATATTTTTAAGGGAAGGAAAGCAGGTGGCCTTTTTGACACTGGGAGATGTCACAATCTACTCAACTTACCTCTATGTTCACCATAGAGTGGCAGAAGCAGGCTATCCTGTGGAAATCGTCAATGGAATTCCATCGTTCTGTGCAGTGGCAGCGCGGCTGAATATGGGACTGGTGGAAAAATCAGAAATGCTGCACATCATTCCTGCATCGTATCAGATCGAGGAAGCATTGAAGCTTCCGGGGACAAAAGTATTGATGAAGGCAGGAAAACAGATGGGACATGTCAAAGAACTGTTGAAGCAGGCAGATGCCACGGCAGTCATGATTGAAAATTGCGGGATGCCGGGAGAGAAAATTTATAGTACTATCGATGAAATCCCGGAAGATGCAGGTTACTATTCACTGATCATTGTAAAGGAGAAAAAGGAATTATGATACATTTTGTAGGGGCAGGCTCCGGGGCGAAAGATCTGATTACCGTCCGGGGACAGCGGCTGCTTGGAGAAGCGGATATTATTATCTATGCAGGATCCCTAGTCAATCCGGAGTTGCTGGATGAGAAAAAAGAAGGATGTGAAGTCTTTAACAGCGCAAAGATGACACTGGAGGAAGTGCTGACGGTGATGGAAGAAGGCGATCAAAAAGGGTGTGAAATTGTCCGCCTGCATACAGGGGATCCTTGTGTGTATGGGGCAATCCGGGAGCAGATGGATGCACTGGATGAAAAAGGGATTGTCTATGATTACTGCCCGGGCGTTAGTTCTTTCTGCGGTGCAGCGTCGGCGCTGAATCTTGAATACACACTGCCGGATATTTCTCAGAGTGTGGTCATCACTCGCATGGCAGGGCGGACACCGGTACCGGAAAAAGAGTCGATTGAGTCGTTTGCAGCTCATCAGGCGACGATGGTCATTTTCTTAAGCACTGGAATGTTAGAAGAATTGTCTCGGAGGCTGGTTGAAGGAGGTTATCAGGAGAATACTCCCGCGGCGATCGTCTACAAAGCTACATGGGCGGACGAGAAGAAATATGTTTGCACTGTAGGAAGTCTGGCACAGACCGCGAGGGAACATGGTATTACGAAGACGGCGTTGATCATTGTAGGTGATGTTATTTTGCCGCAACAGTATCGCAGATCGGATTTATACCATCCGGAATTCACGACAGAATTTCGAGAGGGGAGAAGTCAGGAAGCAAGTGAGCGAGAAAGGACAAAGTAAGAAGCATTGACAGAGCAGCAGAAAAAAATAGAAAGCAAAAAGAAAAGGCTTGTGATCGTCAGTTTTACCGAGGCGGGTACCCGGCTTGCAAGACAAATAGAAACACTGGCAAAAAATACCGCATATGAAGTTTCTCGTTATGTGAAGAGCCGGTATGTCATGGAAGAAGAGGTGCCGGAAACAATGAGGGCAACGGCCATTTTTGGGAAACTAAAAGAGCAGGTGCAAGTATGGATGCGGCAGATGGATGGAATTGTGTTTGTCGGTGCTGTCGGGATTGCGGTGAGAAGTATCGCGCCGTTCATCGAAAATAAAGCGAAAGATCCAGCGGTGATCGTTTTGGATGAAGAAGGCATGTTTTGTATTCCGATTCTTGCAGGGCATCTGGGGGGCGCCAATGCATTGGCACTCTGGATTGCAGATGCAGTGGGTGCAGTTCCGGTCATTACGACGGCGACAGACAGAAAGAAACGGTTTGCAGTCGACTTGTTTGCAAAAGAAAATGATTTAGAGATTTCTGATCTGAAATTGGCAAAAGAGATTTCCGCAGCATTGCTTGCAGGAAAAAAGATCCCGATATGTTGTGAGAAAGAATTGCCGGAGATTCTTCCGGAAGGACTTTACTGCTGCGAGGATTTTGCAGAAGAGCCAGCACGTCCGGGAATCTATATCGGAATTAAAAGATGCGGGGAAAAAGGAGTATTATCGCTGATCCCCAAGGCAGTGACGGTAGGAATTGGATGTCGGAGAGGGACAGATAAGGAAAAAATCGATCGGTGTGTGTATGAGGCTTGCAAGGAAGCGGATATCGACAAAAAAGCAATCAGCCGGGTGGCGAGTATTGACTTGAAAGCGAGGGAGCAGGGCATTTTAGAGTGGTGCAGGGAATCAGGGATTCCGTTTGCGATCTATCCGGCAGAAGTTTTAAACGATGTGGAGGGAAGTTTTACTTCTTCTGCATTTGTAAAAGAGACAACGGGAGTAGACAACGTGTGCGAGAGAAGTGCACTTCTTGCAAGTGACGGTGGGAAATTGATACAAAGAAAGACAGCGGTGGATGGTGTGACAGCGGCACTGGCTGTGAGAGAATGGAGGATTCATTTTGCATAAACTATATATTGTTGGAATTGGACCGGGAAACTATGAACAGATGACAATCCGGGCTGCGGAGGTATTAAAGACATGTGATGTCATTGTTGGTTACACGGTGTACATAGATCTGATTCGGGAACATTTCGGAGAGAAAGAATTTTTGACAACACCGATGCGGCAGGAAGTCAAACGATGTGAAATGGCATTTGAGACGGCGATGGAAGGAAAGACGGTCGCAATGATCTGCAGCGGAGATGCAGGAGTCTACGGCATGTCGGGGTTACTTTACGAGATGGGTGCGCGTTATCCCGAGGTAGCGTTGGAAGTGATCCCGGGAGTGACGGCAGCCACCGCAGGGGCGGCGGTACTTGGAGCGCCGCTGATGCATGATTTCTGTCTAATCAGTCTTAGTGATCTTCTGACGCCGTGGGAGAAGATTGAAAGACGGCTGCGGGCTGCAGCGGAGGCAGATTTTGTCATTTGTCTTTACAACCCTTCGAGCAAAAAGAGAAAAGATTATCTGCGGCGGGCCTGTGAGATTTTACTGGAGTATCAGAGTCCGGACATTGTCTGCGGAACTGTGGTCAATATTGGAAGAACCGGGGAACAGAAGAAGGTTCTGTCGTTAGAAGCGCTGAAGGAAGAGCAGGTTGATATGTTTACAACAGTATTTATCGGTAATTCACAGACGATGTCACTGGAAGAGATGATGGTAACACCGAGAGGATATCGGAATGTGTAGGGTAATAGTATTTGCCGGCACAACCGAGGGGAGAAAACTGTCAGCATTTCTGGAGGAAAGACAGATTCCAGCCATGATCTGTGTGGCAACAGAATACGGGGAATCTGTTCTGGAAGAATATGCACAGCTGGAAGTACACCGCGGGAGAATGGATCAGGAAGATATGAGGAAACTTTTTGAAGAAAAGAGGCCGGAAGTTGTCATTGACGCTACTCATCCCTATGCGGTGGAAGTGACAAAAAATATCCGAACTGCTTGTGAGAAAGGTGGAAGAACATATATCAGAGTTGTCAGAAAATCCGAAGAATATAAAAAATATGGAAAGAACATCTATGTAGATTCTGCTGCGGAGGCAGCCCGGTACTTAAGTGGGACAGCCGGAAATATCTTTTTGACAACTGGAAGTAAGGAGCTTGGAGCATTTACCGAGATTCCTGACTATGAAGAGCGGGTTTACGCGCGAGTTCTGCCGGCTCCGGAGATTATCAGTGTATGTGCCAAGCTTGGAATCCGTGGAAAACATGTAATCTGCATGCAAGGACCGTTTTCAGAAGCATTGAATGAAGCAATGTTTGCACAGTGTCATGCGGCTTATGTCGTGACAAAAGAGTCGGGAACAGCAGGTGGATTTCGAGAGAAGGAGCAGGCAGCAGAACAGCTTGGAATTCCGCTTGTGATCATAGGAAGACCAAAGAAGGAAGAAGGGCTTTCTTTGGAGCAGTGCAAAGAAATGCTAGAAAAACAGTTTCAAAAGGAAATAGACGGAAGAACAAAGGAAATGAGAAATCAGTCGGAGAAAGGCAGAAGACGACGGGTATCTCTTGTGGGAATCGGGATGGGATCTGCTGAGACGATGACTGGGGAAGCCAGCCGTATATGCAGGGAGGCAGATCTTCTGATCGGTGCGAAGCGGATGACAGAGGCAGTCAGACAAGAAGGACAGCAGATTTTCTGCGCCTACCGTGCGGAGGAAATACTGGAATATATCAAAGAACATCCACAGTACGAAAATGTTGCGGTTGTACTTTCTGGAGATGTTGGCTTTTTCAGTGGAGCAAAGGATTTCCTTGGCCATGTAAAAGAACAGGAGGAGAACTTGGAAGTCCGCGTGATCCCCGGAATTTCGTCTCTTGTCTATTTCTGTGCGAAGCTGCATGTCCCATGGGAAAAAGTGAAGGCGATCAGTGCCCATGGGAGAGAGGAAGGGCTGGTTTCCGGTGTACGGGAACATCCTATGGTTTTTGCGTTGGCAGGAGGAAAGAATCAGATTGCAGAACTTTGTAAGAGATTGACAGCGTACGGCTTTGGGGACTGTGAAATTGCAGTTGGGGAGAGACTTTCTTATCCGGAGGAGCGAATTTTTCAGGGAAATGTGAGGGAATTCTGTGAGTTGGAAACCGATTCGCTCGCAGTTTTTCTAATCTGGAATCGGAGAGCAGAGCGGCGTGAGGTCGTTTGCGGGATTCCGGACGAGCAGTTTTGCAGGGGAAAGGTTCCGATGACGAAAGAAGAGGTTAGAAGTATCTCCATTTCTAAGCTGAGGCTTTGGAAGGATGCTGTGATCTATGATGTGGGTGCAGGAACCGGATCGGTTGCTGTGGAAATGGCGTTGCAGGCTCCTGATGGTGTCGTTTATGCGGTGGAGAAAAACGAGGAGGCAGTAGCGCTTCTGGGGAAAAACCGAGTGGCATTTGCTGTAGATCACTTGAAGATTGTTCACGGAAAAGCGCCGGAGGCACTGGAAAATCTTCCCGCCCCGACACATGTATTTCTCGGAGGTTCCTCGGGAAATCTCAAAGAAATTCTGGATATCGTCCGCAAAAAAAATAAAGCGGTCCGGGTTGTGATCAATGCAATTACCTTGGAGACCGTCACAGAGGCGCTTACTTATCTGAAAGAGCAGGAAATTTCCGGTGCAGAGGTTGTCTCTGTTCAGACAGCGCGTGCACGGGAAGTCGGAAGATATCATATGATGACCGGACAAAATCCGGTCTATGTCATTTCGTTTGGAGGAGAAAGGCAGGAAGGATAAATGAAAGGAGAAAAAATGCCACGATTTCTGCTTGGAGCACCTGCGAGCGGGAGTGGAAAAACGCTGATCACCTGTGGGATTTTACAGGCGTTGCAGGCACGGGGAAAAGCGGTGGCTTCCTTTAAATGTGGACCGGATTATATCGATCCGATGTTTCATACAAAGATTATTGGAGCGAAAAGCCGGAATCTGGATGGATTCTTTTTAAATCAGGGGCAGATCTGTCGCGAACTTACTTCTGTAGATTGTGATATTGCAATCCTAGAAGGGGTTATGGGGTATTATGACGGAATTGCAGGAATTTCCACGCGCGCAAGTGCGTTTGAAGTGGCAAAGTGGACGAAGACACCGGCGGTGCTGATCGTGGATGGAAAAGGAATGAGTGTATCAGTCACAGCCTTGATCCAGGGGTTCCTTACCTATCAAACAGACAATCAGATCGAAGGAGTGATTTTCAACCGGGTATCCCCAATGCTGTATCCGAGACTTCGCAAGATGGTGGAAGAGCAGTTGGGAATTCAGGTGTACGGATATGTGCCGGAACTGAAAGGATTCAAACTGGAAAGCAGGCATCTGGGTCTGAAACTTCCGGAAGAGATCAAAGAGTTGAAAGACCAGATGCATCTGTTGGGAAAACAGATGGAAAAGACGGTTGATCTGGATGGACTGTTAAAACTGGCAGCGCAGGCGGAGGACATCCCTGTGGCAGAGAAGAAAGATGATCTTGTAAGAAAAGGAGATCAGGGGAAAAGGGGAAAAAGCATTGTGCAAAGAGAGAAAGTCCGCATCGGGGTGGCAAAAGACGAGGCATTCTGCTTTATCTATGAGGAAAATCTAGAAGCGCTTCGTCGGGCAGGGGCAGAAGTTTGTTTCTTTTCACCAATACATGATGCCGAACTGCCGCCAGAGCTGGAAGGAATTGTGCTGTATGGAGGGTATCCGGAACTTTTTGCGGAAAGGCTCAGCACAAATGTATCAATGCGGACGGCGGTTTGCGAGGCAATTCGGCAGGGCGTGTGCTGCATTGCAGAATGCGGAGGATTTATGTATCTGCATGAGACTTTGAAAGATATGGAAGGAAAGGAATATCCGATGGTAGGTATCTTTCCGGGAAATACTTTTTATACCGGAAAACTTTCGAGGTTTGGGTATGTGACACTGACGGAAGGGACTGTGTTCGGAGAAAAGACAGATCCGATCACTGCGCATGAATTTCACTATTTTGACTCTACAAACTGTGGAGACGATTTTCTCGCAGTGAAACCACTCAGTGAACGATCCTGGAGATGTATGCATGCAGGAGAGCGGATTTTGGCGGGGTATCCACATATTCATTATGGGGGAAATCCACAGATCGCAGAACTTTTTATTAAAAAATGCAAGGAAAGAAAGAGGTAAGAGATGTCAGCACAGTCCCTTCAGACAGAAGGAAAACTTCTGAAAGAAACAATGAAAAAAATATGTCCGCCGGATACAGCGGCAATGGAGCAGTGTCAGCAGCGGTGGGATAGTATTGCAAAGCCCCTTCACAGCCTTGGAAGGCTGGAGGAAGTACTGATTCAGACGGCGGGAATGACAGGAAGCGATGAGGTACATTTTGGGAAGAAAGCGCTTATTGTCATGTGTGCCGACAATGGGGTCGTGGAGGAAGGAATTTCCCAGACCGGGCAGGAAGTCACTGCGGTTGTAGCGGAAAATTTCCTGAGTGGTGACACGAGTGCGGCAATCATGTGTAAGGCGGCAGGGGCAGATTTGTTTCCGGTGGATATTGGAATTGCAAGAGATACGAAGCTGCGAAATGAAAAGATTGCATACGGCACGAAAAATATGGCGCGGGAGTGGGCGATGACAAGAGCACAGGCAGTCTGTGCGATAGAAACAGGAATCCGTATGGCAGAGGAACTCGCAGAGAAAGGATATGAGATTCTTGCCACCGGAGAGATGGGGATCGGAAATACGACAACAAGCAGCGCGGTAGCAGCAGTACTGTTAGAAAAGCCGGTCGAAGAGATGACAGGCAGAGGGGCAGGACTGACAAGTGCGGCACTGAAGCGAAAGCAGGAAGTCATCAAAAAAGCAGTGGAATTGCATCAACCAGACCGGACAGATGGGATCGATGTTCTTGCAAAAGTGGGCGGATTTGATCTCGGAGGGATGGCAGGCATCTTTCTAGGAGGGGCGGCAAAGAAAATTCCAGTGATCATCGACGGATTTATCTCGGCAGCGGCAGCCCTTCTGGCAGCGACTATTTGCCCGGAAGCCAGGTCATATATGCTAGCTTCACATTTGTCAAAGGAGCCGGCGATGCAGATGATACTGGAAGCGCTGGGCAAGAAGCCACTGCTCACATGTGAGATGTGTCTTGGAGAAGGAACTGGAGCGGTAGCGATTTTTCCGTTGCTTCAGATGGCGGAGGACGTTTACAAAAAGATGAGTACGTTCGGGGAGATTTCGATAGAAAGTTATAAGGAGTTGAAGTAGATGTTTCAGATTGTGACCGGAGGAAGCGGAAGCGGAAAATCTGCTTTTGCGGAAGCGCTGGCAATGGAACTTGGAGAAAAACGGTATTATATTGCGACGATGTATCCTTTCGGGGAAGAATCTAAGCAAAAAATTGCAAGACATCGGGCAATGCGGGCAGAAAAACAGTTTGAGACAATTGAATGTTATACAAACCTGAAAGCAGTACGGTTGCCATCGGAAAGCACAGATGGAAAATATTCAGATGGTCACTGGGATACTGGAGAAAGACTACAGGAATGTGTAGTACTTCTGGAATGTATGTCCAACCTCCTGGCAAATGAAATGTATTCTGAGGATGGGGCGAAGGAGCGGGCAGTAGAAGAAATCCTTCAGGGAATCCATATGCTCCAAAAGCAGGCAGCGCATCTGGTCCTTGTGACAAATGAAGTATTTTCTGATGGGATCGTCTATGATCCCGATACGATACAGTATCAAAAACAGTTGGCGAAGATCAACCAGGTACTGGCAGCAGAGGCAGATGAGGTTACAGAAGTTATCTATGGAATCCCGTGGAAGTTAAAAGCAAAGAAGGAAGAAGGAGTA
The DNA here is from genome assembly GCF_964238105.1 of Coprococcus sp. HPP0074. Taxonomy (NCBI): domain Bacteria; kingdom Bacillati; phylum Bacillota; class Clostridia; order Lachnospirales; family Lachnospiraceae; genus Coprococcus; species Coprococcus sp. HPP0074. Next base: position 83,752 of record NZ_CAXSKS010000005.1, read on the forward strand.
TAGGGAAGATGGAAAAGGGAAAAAGACTGTATGAAAGTTTTAAAATCGCATGCTCGATGTACTCAAAGCTTCCGGTTCCACAAAGCGACTGGACGGAGGAAAATATGCGGTATGTCATGTGCTTCTTTCCATGGATCGGCGCAGTGATCGGACTTTTCTTTGCGGGAGTGTGGAATGTAAAAGAGTGGCTGGCAAGTTGCGGAATCTATTATCACGAATTGTTTTATGCGGCAATTTTGACAGTGCTTCCGATCTTTGTGACCGGAGGGATTCATATGGATGGTTTTCTGGATACGTGTGATGCGCTCAGCTCGTGGCAGGAAAAGGAGCGGCGGCTGGAAATTTTGAAAGACTCTCATGCCGGTGCATTTGCGATTCTTTCGTGTGCCGTCTATCTGATTTTGACTTGTGGTGCAATGACGAGTCTGCGGACAGAGCTCATCCCGGTAGTCGGACTTGGTTTTTTGATGTCAAGAAGCTTAAGCGGACTTTCTATCGTTACTTTTCCGATGGCAAAAGGAAGCGGACTTGCTGCGATGTTTGCCGATCGTGCAAAAAAGAAGATCGTACGAAATACAATGGCCGTCTATTTGGTGATGCTTGCAGTGCTGATGATTGTGGTCGGAAAACTTTCAGGGCTTCTGGCTGTTGTGGCAGCCGGGGGGATATTTTTCTACTATTATAAAATGTCTGTCAAAAATTTCGGCGGCATTACCGGAGATCTGGCAGGATGGTTTCTGCAAGTCTGTGAACTGGGGATTCTGTTGTCGGCAGTGATCGGTGGAGGAATTTTCCGGTAAAACGATGGAAGAGATAAAAGGAGGCAGAGCAGATGAAATTAGTGATTGGAGGAGCCTATCAGGGAAAGCGTGCCTATGTGGAAGAACATGACTCTATTCAAAAATGGGCAAACGGGGAGATTTGCCCTGAGGAAGAAATTTTTTCCTGCGAAGGAATGGTAGATTTTCATCTATATTTGCGCAGGCTGCTGCAGGAAGGAAAGGAGCAGTATGTAAGAGAACAGCTGATTCCAAAGCTTTTGCAGGAAAATCCCGGGATTGTTCTTGTGACAAATGAACTCGGTTATGGAATTGTGCCGATCGATCCATTTGACCGCAGTTGGCGGGAGCTGACCGGAAGAATCTGCACAGAACTGGCAGAACATGCCGACGAGGTCACTCGGGTTGTCTGTGGAATTCCGGTTGTACTAAAATAAGATGAAAGGGAAATAGAAATCGCATAAGACGACAAATAGAAACAGTGATAGATTCCTTGTAAATTGATGGAGAAATATGAAAGAAAGAAATTTAGAACAGAAGAAAACACCGATGTGGATCGATTTGGTCCGCCACGGAATGACAAGGGGCAATGAGGAGCGCAGATACATCGGGATCACCGATGAACCGCTTAGTGAGAGAGGAAGAAAACTGGCAGAACAGTGTATGTATGAGATGCCGGAGATTGTGTTTTCCAGTCCGCTGAAGCGCTGTGTGGAGACGGCAGAAATTTTATATCCCGACCAGGATATTTATATTATAGAAGAATTAAGAGAGTGTGATTTTGGAATCTTTGAAGGCAAAAATGCAGAAGAACTGTCCAAAACAGAAGCTTATCAGAGGTGGATCGACAGCAATGCAACGATTCCTTTTCCCGGTGGAGAAAGCAGGGAGGGGTTTCGCAGTCGGTGTCTTTTGGGCTGGAAGAAAGTGATTTCTGTCTGCCAAGAGCAGCAAAAAAAGTCTGCCGCTGTCGTGACACATGGTGGTGTGATTATGAATTTGATGGAGACCGTCACAGCGTTTGAAAAGTCGTTTTATGAATGGCATGTCAAAAATCTGTGCGGATATTCTATTTATATAGAAAAGGAGTTAGAAAAGAATGGGAAATTGGATCTTACCTGCGGTACTGACGGGTTTTCTTATGGATCTTTGCATTGGTGATCCAAGATGGATGTATCATCCGGTCTGTATGATCGGAAATGCCATCACTGCCTGCGAAAAGTGGCTGCGGGCGTGGTTCCCGAAGACAAAAAGAGGGGAACAGATGGCGGGAGGAGTGCTTGTACTTTGCATTGTGAGCGGGTGTGTTCTGATTCCGGGAGGGCTTTTATTTCTCGCATACCGTCTGCATCCTGCAGCAGGATTTATCCTGGAATCGTGTATGTGCTGGCAGATGTTGGCGACAAAATCTCTGAAAACAGAAAGCATGAAGGTCTATGAACGATTACAGGCAGAAGATATCGAGGGGGCGAGAAAGGCTGTTTCGATGATTGTGGGACGAGATACTGCCGCGCTTACCGAGGAGGGAATCACAAAAGCTGCGGTAGAGACAGTTGCGGAAAATACTTCCGATGGGGTGATTGCGCCACTGCTCTATATGATGCTTGCAGGAGGTGTGGGAGCTTACTTTTATAAGGCAATTAATACCATGGATTCTATGGTTGGATACAAAAATGAGAAATATAAAAATTTCGGAACTTGCGCCGCCAAACTGGATGATCTTGTTAACTACATTCCAGCAAGGCTGTCTGCATGGTTTATGGTTGCAGCGGCGGCGGTAGAAGGGCATCACTGGAAAGATGCGATCCGAATTTACAGAAGAGACAGAAGAAATCATGCCAGCCCGAATTCTGCTCAGACAGAGGCTGTCATGGCAGGGGCGCTTGGAGTGCAGCTTGCGGGAAATGCATGGTATTTTGGAAAATTATATGAAAAGCCGACAATCGGAGATGACAAACGAAAGATAGAGGCAGAAGATATCCGGAGGGCAAATCAGATGTTGTATGGAACAGCGGTGATCGCAGTGCTTGCATTTACTATGCTGTATATAGAAATTTGTCTGTAAGAAAGCATGAAAAAGAGATGGAAGTATCAAGAGAAGAAAGGCAGGAGAAGAGAATATGAAAAAACTGATCCACGGAGGAGACGTTTACCGGAATCCGGATTGTATCGATTTCTCGGCAAATATTAATCCGCTGGGACCACCGGACAGTGTAAAAAAGGCGGTGGCAGCGTGTGTAAATGACATCGCACATTATCCGGATGTGCAGTGCAAAGAGTTAAAAAAAAGGCTTGGATGGGCAGAGCAGATGGAAGAAGAGGCGCTGATCATTGGAAATGGTGCGGCGGAGCTGATCTTTGCGCTTGGATACAGTCTCAGACCGAAGCGGGCGCTCCTGCCGCAACCGACATTTGCAGAATATGAGCAGGCGCTTCTGGCAGCAGGCTGTGAAGTTTTCTATTACCCACTATCAGAAGAAAATGGATTCCGGCTCACAGAAGACTTTTTGCAGGTGCTGACCGGGGAGATAGATATGGTATTTTTGTGTAATCCAAACAATCCGACCGGAGTTTTGACGGAGAGAGATCTTCTGATACAGATTCTGAACCGGTGTAAAGAGAAACAGATTTTTTTAGTTGTAGATGAATGTTTCCTCGATTTTGTAGAGGAGGCGGAAGCATTTGAATTAAAGGAAATGACAGAGTTATACTCAAATTTGTTTCTTCTCAAAGCATTCACAAAGCGCTACGCAATTCCGGGGCTTCGGCTTGGGTATGGAATTTGCCAAAACAAGGAACTGCTAGAAAAAATGGAACAGGCAGTGCAGCCGTGGAATGTCTCGGTTCCGGCTCAGGCGGCAGGAATTGCGGCATTGGAAGAGGATGCGTATGTAAGAAGAGCAAAAGCGTTGATTCGGGAAGAGAAAGCATATCTCAGAAAAGAACTTATCCGGCTTGGGATGAAATGCTACGCATCTGAGGCAAACTATATTTTTTTTCGGGGAGAAAAAGGGATGTGTGAAGGGTGCCGCAGGCAGGGGATTCTTATCCGGGATTGTCAGAATTATCCAGGGCTCTCGGAAGGGTTTTATCGTGTGGCAGTGCGGACGAGAAATGAAAATAAAAAGCTGATAGAAGGGATAGAAAGATGGCAAAAGCAATTATGATACAGGGCACGATGTCCAGTGCAGGAAAGAGTTTGATTGCGGCGGGGCTGTGCCGGATCTTTCGGCAGGACGGATACCGGTGTGCGCCGTTTAAATCACAGAACATGGCACTGAACTCCTTTATCACAGAAGATGGTCTGGAAATGGGAAGAGCACAGGTAATGCAGGCGGAAGCAGCAGGGATTGAGCCGTCTGTATGGATGAATCCGATTCTCTTAAAACCGACCAACGATATGGGATCTCAGGTCATCGTAAATGGAGAAGTGATCGGTACGATGAAGGCCAGAGATTATTTTGCTTATAAGAAACAACTGATCCCAGATATTCTGCGCGCATATCAAAAATTGGAGGCAGAATATGATATCATCGTAATCGAAGGTGCCGGAAGCCCGGCGGAGATCAATCTGAAGCAAGATGATATTGTGAATATGGGTATGGCAAAATTGGCCAAAGCGCCGGTTCTTCTCGTGGGAGACATTGATCGTGGAGGTGTGTTTGCACAGCTTCTTGGGACACTTCTTTTGTTAGAGGAAGAGGAAAAACAGATGGTCAAAGGTCTGATCATCAATAAATTCCGGGGAGATAAGACGATTTTGGATCCGGGTGTCGTGATGCTGGAAGAAAAAGGAGGGATTCCGGTTGTAGGAGTTGCTCCGTATCTGCAGGTGCAGTTAGACGATGAGGACAGTCTGACCGAACGGTTTTGGATGAAAGAGGCGGCAGGAAAGATTGATATCGCCGTGATCCGTCTTCCGAGGATTTCCAATTTTACAGATTTTAATGCGTTGGAAGTGGCAAAGGAAGCGTCTGTCCGCTATGTGGAACATGTGAGAGAATTGCAGAAGCCGGATTTGATCATTCTGCCAGGCAGCAAGAATACAATGGAAGATCTCAGATGGCTTAGGGAAAGCGGTATGGAGGCAGCAATCTTAAAAGCACACGCAAAAGGGACAGTTATTTTCGGGATCTGCGGAGGATATCAGATGCTTGGGGAGACAATCAAAGATCCCGAGCAGATGGAGGCTGGAGGAACGATCCAGGGGATGGGACTGCTTCCGGTGGATACTGTATTTTCCACAGAAAAGACAAGAACTAGGGTGGAAGGAACCTTTAGTATGCCGGGAGGAACATTAAAAAGGCTTGCGGGGATTCCGCTTTATGGATATGAGGTGCATATGGGACAGACCGTATGTCGAGGGCAGACGCTGACAAAATTACAGGAAACATCCCATAAAAGAGAAGCATTCCAACTAGAAAAAGAAGGGGAGAAGGCAGATGGATGCTGGAAAGAAAATGTATATGGCACTTATGTGCATGGCATTTTCGATGGGGAAGGCGTTGTGCCGGCAATCTTAGAAGCGCTTGCAGAGAAAAAGGGGATTACACTTTCCGATTTGGAACAAGTGGATTTTGCAGCTTTTAAAGAAACGCAGTATAATCTTCTCGCAGAAGGATTGCGTGCACATCTGGATATGGAAAAAATCTATGAGATTTTGGAGACAGGAATATAGAATCTGTCAAAACTGAGAAAAGGAGATATCGATGAAGATTGCATTAGAAAAAGTAGAACCGGCACAAATCGAAAAGAGAAGTTTTGAAATCATAGGAGAAGAACTGGGTGAGCGGAGCTTTCCAAAACTGCACGAGCCGATCATTAAAAGATGTATCCACACAAGTGCAGATTTTGATTACGCAGACAACCTGGTCTTCTCAGAGCATGCGGTGGAAACAGCTCTCGCTGCGCTGAAGCGGGGAGAAGCGATCATCACTGACACAAACATGGGAAAAGCAGGGGTCAATAAAAAAATCTTGCAGAAACTAGGAGGGGAAATCTATTGCTTTATGGCAGAGGAAGACGTGGCGGCTGCGGCCAAGGAGCGAAAAGAGACACGTGCGGTAGTCAGCATGGAGAAGGCGGCAGAATTAGGAGGACATCCGATCATTGCAGTAGGGAATGCTCCGACAGCGCTTGTGCGCCTCTATGAATTGATTCAGGAAAAGAAAATTTCTCCGTCATTGGTCATTGGAGTTCCGGTAGGTTTTGTCAATGTGGTGCAGTCCAAAGAGCTGATTATGGAAGCTGGAGTGCCATATATTGTGGCAAGAGGAAGAAAAGGGGGAAGCAATATTGCAGCTTGTATCTGCAATGCACTGTTGTATATGATTGAGAGAGATGGAAAATAAAGAGAAACACACGCCTTGTATAGACTGAAAAGCAGCCTTACAAGGCGTGTGTTGCATTTGAGATCACCAGGGAGTATACAGCTCTAAAATGGCCTATGCTTCTGCCAGTGCATCTTCGATATGCTGGAGAAATATTTTACGGATCGCTTCATATTCTCCAAGTCCCTTTAAGATGCATGTCACCGGATATCCAAGTGACTGAAATTGTGATTGCCAGGAATCTTCGTCTTCTCCAGCCATATCGTTTACAGCGTGATCCCCTGCAACGATCATAAAAGGAGCAAGATAAATCTGCTCTGGGTGGGTTTGATCAACGAGGCGCAGCAGCGTATCCATATCGGGATAAGCTTCTACTGTTCCGACAAAGATATTTGGATATCCCATCTCTTTGAATTGATAATCCAAAGCAGCATAGATTGCATTGGAATAATGTGTAGTTCCATGTCCCATAAGTACGAGAGCATCTTTTGGGGAGAGAGACGAGAACGTCTCGGTCACTGCGGCGATCACGGCCCGATTATCTGCTTCGCTTGTCAGAAGTGGAGTCCCAAACCGGATGGAGCGAAAAGCGTCACGGAAAGAGAGGGCATGCTCTTTCATCAGATCATTCTCAATTCCGTTAATAACATGGGTTGGCTGGATAATGACATCTGTGATCCCATCTGCGAGCATCTGCTCCATCGCCTCGATTACGGTGAAGATTTTCACATGGTCACGCTTCAGGATTTTTCTGATGATCATCCCACTTGTCCATGCACGGTAAATCGCAAAGCCCGGAAAAGCGGATGCGATTTCAGATTCAATCGCATCGATCGTAACTGCGCGGGTGTTTTCATGACTTGTGCCAAAGCTGACAACAAGGATTGCTTTTTTTTCGATAAAATTCATAATACAGTCCTCACTTTATATGGATGAAAATATGGTTTGCTTTCGGTGATTGTTTATTTACTGGATGCTTTTTTGCATCATCGGGTAATGCTTCCAGTCGTTGTTCAAGTTCTGTTAAAGTTCTTGGGACGGGAAGTTCTTTTGATAAAATATGCTTCCTGCACAGTGTCTGAAAAAGCGGAAGGACCGATGGCGGTCTTAAGTTGGTCCGTGCCAGTGCTTCTGTATCTGAAAAAACATCAAGCGGTGTCCCGCTTTTTAAAACACTGCCTTCGTGGATCAGAACCACTTCATCTGCCCAGGCAAATGCGTAGTCGGCATCATGAGTGGCAATTAAAATCGTCATATCATTGTCGCTAAGTTGATCGATCGATGCCCGCACAATATCGGTATGTTTCGGGTCAAGAGAAGCGGCAGGTTCATCGAGGATCAGAATTTCCGGCTGCATAACAAGAATATCTGCAATAGCAACCTGCTTTTTTTGTCCACCGCTCAGTGCATGGGTCGGTTTCTCCTGAAATGGTGTGATCTCCAATTTGGAAATGATATTGGAGACAGCCTGTCTCGCTGTATCTTTTGAAACGCCGAGATTTAAAATTCCAAAAGAAATTTCTTCATAGACACTGGCGGAAAAGAGTTGGTTATCCGGATCCTGAAAGACGATACCGATGTTACTCCTTAGCTCCAGAAGTTCTCTGCGGGAATAACCGATTTCTTTTCCGTGAAAAAACAGATTTCCGGAAGAAGGGCGGTGGATTCCGTTGCAGCAGAGGAAAAAGGTAGATTTGCCGGAACCGTTAGATCCCATCACTGCAATTTTCTTCCCTTTTTCAATTTTCAATGAAAAATCATTGAGAGAATGTGTCTGATCATTGTCATAAGAGAAATATAAATGTTTTGCTTCTAAAATCGTTTCTGACATTATGGCAGTCCTTTCCATGAAAAGTAGAGTAACAATAGTTCGTAACCGATGCAAAGAAAGAGTTCTTTTCTCTTAACAGGATACTGTTGATGGAGAACACGAATTGTTCCATCATAGCAGCGTGATTCCATAGCATCATACAGCCTGCCCGATTTCTGAATGGCACGGATGAACAGAACGGATAAAAGTGCACCGAAGGAAGAAAAGGAAGTGCGAAAATTCCGGTTGCCAAGCCGTGCCTTCTGGGCTGTGGAAATAGAAGAGGCAAGCTCGGCGAGAACAAAGAGAAATCGATAGATCAAAAGCATCAGTTCGATGAACAGAGAAGGGCAGTGCAGTCTTTCTAAAACGGCGATCAAATCAGTCATCGGTGTGGAAAGTGATAAAAAATAAAGGCAGGACACAGCTCCGAATGCGGTGCAGAAAATCTGAACGGCAAAGAGAATCGTATCCTTTCCGGCTGTGATGTAAAAAGTTCCGAGGCAGATCGCATATCCTGACAGTGGTGTCTTTGAAAAATTAATGACCACTGTCAAAGTACTCAAAAGAAGGAAGAAAAACGGAATACATAAAAGCCGTATGTAGCGGGTAGCAGGAATGCCACCCACACATACGGTCAAAAATCCGGTAGTTGCAAAGACGATCGCTGCGATCACAATGGAGCGGTTCCAGACACAGATGAACAGTGTCAGCACGGTGAAAGCAAATTTTATCTCTGCATTTCTCTCTCTTAGTTTTGAATGATAACAAAGTGTGTCGATTTCAAACATAGACAGTCCTTTCCGGGAAAATGATAATATAGGAAATAAAAAACGGTCGTCCGTCTTTATTTTGCAGGTTGAGATTCTGCTTTGGATTCGTGTTTTGCGCGTTCTCTCAGCACACCGAGCAGATATCCAAAGACTCCTGCACCAAGCCCGGCCTGAAGACAGAACAGAAGACTTTCTGTCTCACCTCCCGGTGGCTCCAGAATCGGGGAAGCCCATGCTTCATAATCTGGGTTGATTTCTGTGATGGCAGTTTCTGCTTCGCCGTCTGCACCGCCAAATTCAGAACCTTTATTTTTGCTCATCGTAAGCGGGATTACGGCAATTAGTACGCAGAGCAGTAATAAAATAATGATAGATTTTGCTTTACTTGACATTTGCAGCACCTCCTTTGAAGTATCCAAGTGCAGATAATTCAGATTTTGCGTAAGATTCCAGACTCATGATAACGACAACCGTCAGAAGTCCTTCGATGATTGCAAGTGGCACCTGAGTCGCTGCAAAGATCCCCATGAACTTCACTAAAGAAGCAGAAAATCCACCGACTTCGGAAGGGTAGGCGAGAGCGAGCTGGAAGCTTGTAATACAATAAGTAAATAAATCGCCGAGAGAGGCCGCAAGAAAGATTGTGACCATTCGATTCAGTTTTAATTTCTGACAGAGCTTATAGATTCCAAATGTCAGAAGCGGACCGGCGATTGCCATGGAAAATGTATTTGCTCCAAGTGTCGTAAGACCTCCGTGAGCGAGAAGTACTGCCTGAAATAGGAGGACGATCAGTCCTAAAATTCCGGTGGCACATGGTCCGAACAAGATCGCACCGAGTCCTGTTCCTGTCATATGAGAACTGCTTCCTGTAACAGATGGGATTTTCAGGGCAGATAAAACAAAGGCGTAAGCTCCTGCCATTGCTAAAAGGATCAGAGTCTTCCGGTGTTCCTGAATTGTTTTCTTCAGAGAGAAGAATCCTGCGATCAGAAATGGAATACAGAGAATGCCCCATGCGATGCAATAAGTAACTGGAAGATAGCCTTCCATAATGTGCATTGCATTTGCGGCAGGATAAATACCAAAACCGATGGCAAGTATGGTTGATAAAGTGACGAGTTTCTTTTGTGTTTTGTTCATTGATTATTCCTCCTGCATTTTGCTGCTTATTTTGTAAAAGAAAATTTTTACAAAATAAAAACCTGTCATGCAAAAAAAGCAGACAGGTATGCGCGATAAAGGGGCTGTCATAAAAGAAAGTTTTACAAAAGAAGCAACCGGTATCTGTCCAGATACAGGCTGTCACTTGCTCAGATCTTCTATATTTATGACACCCTCTTTATACACCTAGTCATCGCTCGTAACTATGTGTGAATCTTATGCAACAGACAGGTCTTCTGACTCAGGTATCAACACCGTCAGCCGCCTTCCCAGTATCCCAGTGGCATATTGGCTGACGATTCCTCCAACACAGTGGCGGGACCGTATGAGAATCTCACTCATTTCCCTATTATCCCTTGCGGGCATCTGATTGCACTCAATTATATCAGAAGTGTATCGTGTTTTTTCTTCTCTGTCAATGGTGAATGTTGTAAGAAAACAAGTGTTTCTGCTATACGGACAGTAAAATAAAAATGTTCGCGATATGCGGAAAAAAGTCTTGAAAAAAATGTCAAAATAGAGTATGATAAATACAAATGGTGATAATACTGAATCACAATTACACGGAGGGAAAAATAAGATGAACGATAATAAAATGTGGGCACTTGTAAAAGAAACAGCAGCTCCGGGACTTGCATTAAAAAGAGTACCGATTCCGGAAGTTGGTACAAACGATGTGAAGATCAAAATCCATAAGACAGCAATCTGTGGAACAGACGTACATATCTACCAGTGGAATGAATGGGCACAGCACACCATTGCCGTAGGACAGACAGCTGGACACGAATATGTTGGAGAGATCGTAGAGATGGGATCTGGCGTAGAAGGATTCAACATCGGAGATATTGTATCCGGAGAAGGACATATTGTATGCGGAAAATGCCGTAACTGTCTGGAAGGGCACAAAGAGAACTGTAAAGATGCAAAAGGTGTCGGCGTAAACCGCGATGGAGCATTTGCAGAATACCTTGTCATCCCTGCTGCTAACGTATGGCCGACAAATCCGGCAATCCCGGAAGAGATGTATGCAATCTTTGATCCATTTGGAAATGCGACACATACAGCACTTTCTTATGAAGTATTAGGAGAAGATGTGCTGATCACAGGAGCAGGACCGATCGGAATCATGGCAGCGGCAATCGCAAAATTTGCAGGAGCAAGACACGTTGTTATCACAGATTTTAACCAGTATCGTCTGGATCTTGCAAAGAAACTGGGAGCAACAAGAACAGTAAATCTTGCAAATGAGAAATTGGAAGAAGTCATGAAGGAAATCGGAATGACAGAAGGATTCGACGTTGGTATGGAAATGTCCGGAGCACAAGCTGGATTTAGAGACATGATCGACAACATGAAGCACGGCGGTAAGATTGCAGTATTAGGACTTCAGAGACCAGATGCACAGATCAACTGGGAGACAGTTATCTGGAATGGACTGAATATCCGCGGAATTTACGGACGTAAAGTATGGGATACATGGTATAAGATGACTACAATGCTTCAGGCAGGACTGGACATCTCTGATATCATCACACATAGACTGAATATTAAAGATTACAAGGCAGGATTTGAAGCAATGATTTCCGGACAGTCAGGAAAGGTTATCCTGAACTGGGAAGACTTAGATCAGTTAGAGGCACAGTCACAGGAATTTTAAGATCGAAAACGACAAAAAAGTTGTCTGAAAGAAAGGAAGATTTCAACATGGCACGTAAAAATGATATTTTAAGTATCTACACAAAAGAAGTAGAAGACATTAAAGCAGCAGGATTATTTAAAGGAGAAGCTCCGATCGTTTCTCCACAGAGCGCAAAAGTAAAACTGGAGGACGGAAGAGAAGTTATCAACATGTGTGCAAATAACTATCTCGGACTTGGAGACAACCAGAGACTGATCGATGCAGCAAAGAGAACATACGATGAGAGAGGATACGGAGTTGCATCTGTACGTTTTATCTGTGGAACACAGGATATTCACAAACAACTGGAAGCGAAGATTTCAGGATTCCTCGGAACAGATGATACGATTCTTTACTCTTCTTGTTTTGATGCCAATGGTGGGTTGTTTGAGACAATTTTAACAGCAGACGATGCCGTTATCAGCGATGAATTAAATCATGCTTCTATCATCGACGGAGTACGTCTCTGCAAAGCAAAACGTTTCCGTTACAAAAATAATAACATGGAAGATCTGGAAGCAAAATTGAAAGAAGCAGATGAAGCCGGAGCAAGAATTAAACTGATCGCAACAGACGGTGTATTCTCTATGGATGGAATTATCTGTAACTTAAAAGGTGTATGTGATCTTGCAGACAAATACAATGCACTCGTGATGGTAGATGACAGCCATGCGGTAGGATTTGTCGGAGCTCACGGACGTGGAACAGCAGAGCATTGTGGTGTAGAAGGATGTGTGGATATCATCACAGGTACTTTAGGAAAAGCACTTGGTGGAGCGTCAGGCGGATACACATCAGGAAGAAAAGAAATCATCGATCTGCTTCGTCAGAGAAGCCGTCCGTATTTATTCTCCAACTCTCTTGCTCCGGCAATTGCAGGTGCAAGTATTGAAATGTTCAATATGTTAGAGGAAAGTACAGAACTTCGTGACCACTTAGAAGAAACAACAGCATACTATCGTAAACAACTTGTAGACAACGGATTTGATATCATCATGGGAACACATCCATGTGTACCTGTAATGTTATATGATGAAGTGACAGCAGCAGAATTTGCAGAGCGTATGAGAGCAAAAGGGGTATATGTTGTTGCATTCTCTTATCCGGTAGTTCCGAAGGGAAAAGCAAGAATCCGTACACAGGTATGTGCAAGCCATACAAAAGAAGATATCGACTTCATTGTAAAATGCTTCATCGAAGTAAGAGAAGAAATGGGATTGAACAAATAAATATTGCTTACGCCATGATTAACTATTATAAAGAAAAGGCATCCACGATAAAAAAGTGGGTGCCTTTTGTGTTATTGCTTTTGCCTAAAATGGAAAAATGGTCAGTGAAAAAAGCTAAGGAAATCAGTAAAAATAAATTGATACAACATGATTGAAATTCATATAAACATAATAAATGCAATATTTATTGTATAAAATACACAAAAATGTAAATATAAAATAAGTAAAATATACAAATTATATTATTTACTTAGTAAAAATGTTGACTTTTTACTAAGTAAATAATATAATAAGCACATATTAAAAAGCGAGGAGGAAACGATATGAAAAAGAAACTGGTGGGAATGCTTATTTTGGCAATGACAGCGACGACAATTTTAGGTGGCTGCGGCAGCAAGGAAGGAAAAGAAGAGACAAGTGACGGAAAAGTGAAGATTCGTTTTGCTTCCTGGGATACTGCCGAGGATGTAGAGCGTCAGCAAAAACTGGTGGATCAGTTTAATGCAGAGCATGATGATATTGAGGTGACGCTGGAGGCATACGGAAGTGATTTTGATACGAAAATCAGTGCGGGTATGGGTTCAGGAGATACCCCAGATGTGATGTATATGTGGAATTATCCTGCATATGCAGATGGGCTGGAACCGTTAGACTCATATATCGAAAAAGAAGGGGAAGATTATAAATCTAATTTCTATGATACATTGTGGAATTACAATTCACTGGATGATACAACTTATGGTATTCCAGTAGGATTTACAACACATGCATTATTCTATAATAAAGATTTATTTGCAGAGGCGGGAATTGAAGAACCGACAAACGACTGGACATGGGATGACCTTCAGAAAGCAGCAAAGACCATTTATGAGAAATGTGGTGTCAAAGGTTTCTCCTTCCAGATGAAGCCGGATCCATATGATTTTGAAATGTATCTGTGGAGTGATGGAGCAGCTTACACAGATGAAGACGGCAATCTTGAGAAGAATCTGAACTCTAAGAAATCAAAAGAAGTATTTGAAATGTTCCAGGAGATGGAAAAAGAAGAATACGCAGTTGCTACAGAGAAAACAGGTACGGATGAATTTCGTGCGGGAAATACAGCGATGTATGTATATGGATCCTGGGCGATTAATTCACTGGAAGAAGACGGCATGAACTATGGTGTAGTGAATATTCCGTCATTTGCAGATGCAGATCATCCGTCCGTAAGTATTCTTAGTTCTTCGGGAATCTCAATTTCAAAAGATTCAAAACACAAAGAAGAGGCATGGGAATTTGTAAAATTCTGGACAAGCGAAGAGATGAACAAAGAAAGAATCGGCCTGGAACTTCCAGTGTTAAATAGTGTTGTGGAATCAGAGAAAATTATGGAACAACCACAGTATGCACCATTCTACACGATGTTGGAACAAAGTGACGGATATACTCCTGCAAGTTTTATTATTGACGAATGGTCAGAATTATCAGAAAGTCTGTCTTTATCTTTTGAACAAGTATTTAATCCGAGTGTGTTGGAAAAACCATCTGATGTACTAGATGAAGCCGCACAGCAGTAAATAATGATAAAGGAACCCGAATGGGAGGAAAGAGAGAATGAAACAAAAGAAATTTCTGAAAACTGCAACTCCGTATCTGTTTATTATGCCGTGGATTATTGGATTTGTAGTGTTTACAGTAGGACCGTTGATCTTATCTCTGATCATGAGTTTTTTTGACTGGCCTCTTACGGCTACGCCGGAATTCAGAGGACTTGGCAACTATATGGAGATGTTCACAAGTGATAAGCAGTTTTGGAAATCGCTGACGATTAGTTTGAAATATGCAGCAATCTTTGTGCCACTGAACATGGGAATCGCATTGTTTCTTGCAATGCTGATCACACAGCCGGTCAAAGGTGTGAAGATTTATCGTACAATTTTCTATATTCCGGCAGTAATCTCTGGTGTTGCAACATCGATTATCTGGGGATGGATCTTAAACGGAGAGTATGGAGTGTTAAACTATCTGTTATCTCTTCTTGGAATCAAAGGACCGAAATGGCTCGTCGATCCTGCGTGGGCACTGTTCGCGGTAATACTTGCCAGTGCGTTCGGTGTTGGTACAATGATGCTGATCTTTTATACAGATATTAAAAACATTCCGATTGATGTGTATGAGGCTGCTTCCATAGATGGAGCAAGTCCGGCAAGACAGTTTTTTAGTATTACACTGCCAATTATCACACCGACGATTTTGTTTAATCTGATTACATCGATTATCAGTTCCTTCCAGCAGGTAACACTTGTTATGCTGCTTACAGGAGGAGGTCCGCTGAAATCTACTTATTTCTATGGGCTGTATACATATAACAATGCGTTTAAGCATCATAAGCTTGGATATGCCAGTGCAAATGCATGGGTTATGTTTATTATCATTCTGCTTCTGACAGCTCTTGTATTTAAATCTTCTTCTGCATGGGTATTTTACGAGACAGAGGCGGGAGGAAGTAAAAAACAGAAGAAACACAAAAGAGGGGGTAGAAAGTAATGAAAATGTCAAAAAAATCAAAAGTCATTATTTATGCACTGCTGACACTTGTTGCCGTTTACTTCTTGGCACCTTTTGTGTATATGCTGTTTACAACATTTAAG
The DNA here is from genome assembly GCF_964238105.1 of Coprococcus sp. HPP0074. Classification (NCBI taxonomy): domain Bacteria; kingdom Bacillati; phylum Bacillota; class Clostridia; order Lachnospirales; family Lachnospiraceae; genus Coprococcus; species Coprococcus sp. HPP0074. The sequence goes on from NZ_CAXSKS010000005.1 coordinate 99,148, forward strand.
ACAGAGGCAGAAGCGATCGCATATCCGCCAAAGCTTTTTCCGGAAAAATGGCTTTTTGGAAACTTTAAAGAGGCGTGGGAGGCACAGCCTTTCGGAACTTATTTATTGAATTCTATACTGGTAACAGTCGGAACAACGGCAGGTCAGGTGCTTTCCTGTTCACTTGTTGCATATGGATTTGCTAGATACAATTTTAAGGGAAAGAATATTCTCTTTATGATCCTTCTCTCTACAATGATGATTCCATGGGATGTTACAATGATCCCACAGTATATGGAGTTTAAAATGTTTGGATGGATCAACACATTGAAACCGCTGATTATTCCGGCATGGTTTGGATCGGCATACTATATATTCCTGATGAGACAGTTCTTGATGGGAGTGCCGAGAGATTTTGAGGAGGCAGCAAGAATTGACGGTGCGAATGCATTTCAGATTTACTGGAAGATCTTTATGCCAATTTTGAAACCTTCCTTAATTCTGGTCGGTGTGCTCAATATGATTAGTGTATGGAACGATTACCTTGGCCCATTGATTTTCTTACAGGATAGAAGTAAATATACACTGGCGCTTGGACTTGCTTCCTTTAAAGGAGTACATGAAACACAGATCATTCCGATGCTCTGTATTACCGTTATCATGATCATTCCACCGATTCTGATTTTCATTTTTGCACAGAAGTATATTGTGGAAGGTACAAGTGGTTCGATTAAATAAGAAAAAAAGAAAATAGAGTCGCAGGAATTCCTGTTTGCAACAGGTACAAGGAACCAGGTATCAAAAATAAGAGGAGTTTCCTGCGAACATAAGAAAAATAAGATAAGACGAGGAGATTTATACATGGTAAGGCGAGAAAGAAAAAGATGGGAAGATATAGCAGTAGAACAGATCGGGAGACGAGAAGCGAGAACTGCCTTCTATCGGGATTCCGCTCCGAAAATGACATTGAATGGAGTGTGGAACTTTTTATATCTAGAAGCGCCGGAATTATCTCCTGAAGGGTTTATGAATAAAGAAATAAGCAAAGAGGGATGGGATCAGATTGATGTCCCATCCGTTTGGCAGTTACGCGGATACGATCATATGCACTACACGGATGTATTGTATCTGTTTCCGGTTAACCCACCATTTGTTCCGACAGAAAACCCGACAGGAATTTATAAGAAAACGATAGTTCTGGATGAAAACTGGATAAAAAATGATACAATTTTAAAATTCCACGGAGTGGACAGTGCATTTGATGTGTGGGTAAATGGTGTTCATGCAGGATATAGCAAAGTAAGTAGACTTCCGAGTGAATTTGATATCACAGAACTTGTGAAAGAAGGAGAAAATGACATTACAGTCCGAGTGTATAAATGGTCGGATGGAACCTATCTGGAAGATCAGGATATGTGGTGGATGTCCGGGATTTTCCGGGATGTAGAACTGATCAATGAGCCAAAAAACAGTATCTTGGACTGTGCTGTCGAAGGAACACTGGATGACAGTTACAAAAACGGAATTTTAAATGTTTCTGTAAAAACAAAACATAATGTGACACTGACTTGGAAACTGGAAAAAGACGGACAGATAATCGCAGAGGGCGAATGCCGAACAGAAGAAAAGAAGGCAAATTGGTCAGAAAATGTTGGGGAAATCAGACCGTGGACAGCAGAGACACCGGAACTTTATGTGTTGACTGTTTCAGCAGGAGAGCATGAAGTGCAGGTGAGAACTGGATTTAGAAGAATTGAGATCATTGACAATAATTTCCGTGTCAACAATACTGTAATTCTGTTAAATGGAGTGAATCATCATGATTATAATCCAAAGGAAGGAAGATGTGTCACCTATGAACAGACAAAGGCAGACATTGTTCTGATGAAACAGCACAATATCAATGCAGTTCGGTGCTCACACTATCCGGCAAATGAATATCTCTATGATCTGTGTGATGAATATGGATTGTATGTGATCGACGAGGCGGATCTAGAATGTCATGGATTTGAGTGGACAGGGAATTACAAATGGATCACAGATGATCCGGAGTGGGAAAAATCTTATGTGGACCGGAGTGTCAGAATGGTCAAACGAGATCGCAATCATCCATGCATCATTATGTGGTCGATGGGAAATGAGTCAAGTTTTGGACATAATTTTCGCAGTGCAGCAGAAGCCATTCGTGAATTGGATGATACAAGACTTGTACATTATGAGGGAGACTTTGAGGCAGAAGTGTCGGATGTTTACTCTACGATGTACACAAGATTAAAACCACTCAAAGAGATTGCAGAATATAAAATCAAAGGAGATAAACCGCATGTGATGTGTGAATACGGACATGCGATGGGAAATGGACCAGGAGGTCTGAAAGAACATCAGGAGTTGTTCCGGAAATATAAAAGACTTCAGGGCGGATTTATTTGGGAATGGTATGATCATGGAATCTACACGGAAGAGAATGGGTATGAATATTACCGTTATGGAGGAAATTATGGAGATTTTCCGACAAATGGAAATTTCTGTATTGACGGACTTCTGATGCCAGACCGCACTCCGTCCCCGGCATTGGCAGAATATAAGCAGGTAATCGCACCAGTGGAAGTGACAAAAGTACCTGGAAAATATAGAGAAATCCAGCTGAAAAATTATTATGATTTCCGCAATCTATCCCATTTGGAACTGAGATGGTGGATTCAGGCAGAAGATCAGACAGTGCAGGAAGGAAGAATTACAGAACTTGCGGCAAAACCTCAGGAGGCACAAAAGATTCAGATTCCATATGTACCGTTTGAGGCTGAGAAAAATGTAGACTACTATCTAAACATTTCTATCTGTGAGAAAGAGAAAACGCTTTATGCATCGGCAGGACATGAAATTGTAAGAGCGCAGTTCCCGATGGAAATCCACTCTGAAGTACTGGAAGAACGTCCGCAGGGAGAGGCACTTAAGGTGACAGAAAAAGAAGGAATCCTGACTGTACAAAATGAGAAGATTACAGTGCAGTTCCACTCAGTATTTGGGAAATTACTTTCTGTTTCTGCTGATGGCAGAGAATTTTTAACTGCAGGACCAGAGATGAGTGTCTACCGTGCAACAATTGACAACGATATGTACAAGAAAGAAGACTGGATGAATAAATATTTTATTCAGAAACCGTGTGAGCAGACAGAATACTTCCGTTATCATGAAAAAGAAGATTGTGTGACAGTAGAGATTGGAAAGTATTTTGGATGTTATAATCAGTCATGGGGATTTATATGTGACTATGAGTACAGAGTCTATTCTTGCGGACAAGTGAAAGTAACACTCAACGCAAAGACTGTGCAGAATGGGAAAGAAGAACCAGAATTTCTCCCGCGTATTGGAGTTCAGATGAAAGGAAACAGAGAACTTCAGAATGCGATGTGGTATGGAAGAGGATTTGGAGAAAACTATGTGGACAGCAAAGAGGCTGCCTTTATGGGAATTTATAAGAGCGGTGTAGACGGTATGATGACAAATTATGTATATCCGCAGGAGAATGGACACCGGGAAGATGTGAAATGGTTCTCAATCGGAGATGGCAAAAATGCAATGCTTTGCATGATGGAAGCACCGCTCGGATTGAATCTGTCCAATTATACGGACGAGAGTCTGGAAAAAGCCGGCCATGCATGGCAGATGGAGAAAGCAGAGAATGTGATTATTCATCTAGATTACAAACATTCCGGACTCGGAAGCAACAGTTGCGGAGAAGAGCAGATTGAACGTGCCAAAGTAAAACGCCAGGATTTTTCGATGGCATTTACACTGCAGATGATAGAAGCGGGAACAGAAAAAGAGACTGCAAAGAAAAAATATCTTGACTAAAGGAGTGAAGGAAGATGATAAGAGATAGATTTTCAGAGAAATTACAGACATTGCTGGGTGGTGACGAATGGCTGATTCTCCAGGATGAATATGATGCGGCGGAGAATCTGAACTATGAGAGTCTGTTCTGTCTGACAAACGGGTATCTGGGGACAAGAGGAAGCTATGAGGAAGGGACGGTGAAGAGTCTTCCGTGTACATTTGTCAATGGTGTGTTTGACAAATCCGAGACATTTATGCGGGAACTGGCAAATCTTCCAAACTGGCTTGGAATTAGATTGTATGTAGAGAAGGAACTGATTGGGATCGAGAATTGCAGTATTCTGGAATTTAGCCGGGTACTGGACATGAAACATGCGATGCTTGTGAAGCGGTTTCTTCTGGAAGATAAAAAGGGAAGGCAGACACTGGTAGAAGGAATTCGTTTTGTGAGCCGGGCAAATGTACACCGGATGGCAGTTAAGCTGTATGTGACTCCGATCAATTATGATGGTATCATTGAAGTCGAAAACATTGTGGATGGTTCTGTGATCAATTTCGCAGATGCGCCGCGTTTTAAAGTGAAACACACTTATCTTGTGGCAAATGAAAGACTGACGGAAAACGGCGTATATATTGAGTGTGCGACAAGGGATAATCATCTTCATGTAGGAACCGGTGCATTCCTTGATGCAGAGAGAAACGGAAAGAGCGTGATCAAGACAAGACAGTTCTATGCGTTTGGAGAACAGACCATAGAATTCCAAGATTTTGATGCAGAGCAGGGAGTGACAACAGAAATTACGAAATATGCAAGTATTTACACAGAACGGGATCTTCCAAAATACGAGCTGCACAGTGCTGTGAAAAACGAGATTGATGCATTTGTGGAGCGAGGATTTGAGCAGGAACTGGCAGAGCATTTCAAAGTGTACGAGGAGATGTGGAAAGAAGCCGATATTCAGATTCAAGGAGATTTTGATTTGGATCGCGCAGTGCGTTTTAATATCTTTCATCTGATGAGTACAGGAAATGAGCATGATGATCGTGTGAATGTAGGGGCAAAGTTGCTTCACGGTGAGGAGTACGGTGGACATGCTTTTTGGGATACCGAATTGTTTATGCTTCCATTCTTTGCTTATGTTTTTCCGAAAACAGCAAAAAATCTGGAATCTTATCGCTATCGACTTCTTGATGCTGCGCGCGCAAATGCGGCAAAGAACGGATACAAGGGCGCACAGTATCCGTGGGAATCTGCAGACGATGGAACAGAGCAATGTCCGGATTGGACAATCGAACCAGATGGAACCTGCTACCGCTGTTATGTAGCGGATTATGAACATCATGTGACGGCTGCTGTCGCCTATGGAATTTACGATTATGTGAAGATTACAAAGGATACTTCTTTCTTATTAAAAAAGGGAGGAGAGATTCTTATGGAAACAGCAAGATTTTGGGCAAGCAGATGTGAATATATTACAGAAAAAGATCGTTATGAGATCCGCAAAGTGACGGGACCAGACGAGTGGCATGAACCGGTGGACAATAACGTGTATACCAATTACCTTGCAAAATGGAATTTAAGATATGTAATAGCTCTGATCCAAGATTTAAAAGAGCATCACAGAGAAGATTATGACAGAATCGCAGAGAAGATTTCACTGACAGAGAAGGAAATAGAAGAGTGGAATCTGGTGCAAAGTAAGATATATCTGCCGAGAAAAGAAGGAACACAACTGTTAGAGCAGTTTGAAGGTTATTTTGACTTGCAGGAAGTGACGATTCAGGAGTATGATAAGAACGATTGGCCAATCAGACCAGCTGAATTAAAGACAATGAAGACGAAGGAAACTCAGATTATCAAGCAGGCGGATGTTGTCATGCTCTTGCACTTGATGGGGGAAGAATTTGATGAAGAAACGACAAAGTTAAATTACAGCTACTATGAGAAGCGTACACTTCACGGATCTTCTTTAAGCCCGAGCATTTATTCTATCATGGGGTTGAAAGTAGGGGATGACACGAAGGCATACCGTTATTTAAGAAGAGCGGCATTTATCGACTTGATTAATCTCCAAAAGAATACAAGGGAAGGAATCCATGCAGCAAATGCAGGAGGTGTATGGCAGACAGTTGTATTTGGGTTTGCGGGGCTTTCCATTGATGCAGATGGAATTTTAAATATTACACCTAAGATGCCAAAAGAATGGGAAGGAGTGACTTTCCGGATTCATTATTTAAATTCCTGGCTGGAAATCAGTATTGATGCCAAGAATAACGCAGCTGTCAAAGTGCTGGAAGGGGCACAAACAGATGTAAAAGTGAATGGAAAACTTATGAGAGTCTAGGAGGAAACAATATGAATCATTATCTTGCAATTGCCGGGCTGGTAGTTGTGACTATCATCTGGGGCGGAGGTTTTGTGGCGAGTGATATGGCGCTTGAGAGTCTGCTTCCGTTTCAGATTATGGCAATCCGCTTTTTCCTTGGAACGGTGATGATGGGAGCAATCAGTATCAAAGGATTAAAGGGGATTAAAAAGCAGGAAGTAAAGGCGGGGGCGCTGATGGGTGCAGCCCTCTTTACTGCCTTTGCATTACAGATTATCGGACTGCAGTATACGACACCGTCAAAAAATGCATTTTTGACAGCGCTCAATGTGGTGATGGTTCCGTTTATTGCCTTTATCATTTGTAAAAAGAAAATTGGGGTAAAAGGAATTATCGGGGCAGTGATGGCAGTAGTTGGAGTTGGCATTTTATCTTTGGAGAAAAATCTAACATTGGGATTGGGGGATGCACTCACGTTGATCTGTGCGGTTGGATTTGCCTTCCAGATTTTCTTTACAAGTATTTATGTGAAGAAATATCGTGCCACTGTTCTGAATTTTATTCAGATGCTGACAGCATTTGTGCTGTCCGTAATCAGTATGTTCTGCTTTGGAGAAACACAATTTGCAGTGACGACGAAAGGATGGATCAGCGTGTTATATCTCGGTGTTGTCAGTACAACGCTCTGCTATCTTTTGCAGACAGCCTGCCAAAAGCATGTGGATGAGACAAAGGCCGCGATTATCTTGTCGATGGAGTCTGTGTTTGGAACCTTATTTTCCATCATCATTCTGCATGAGCAGATCACACTTCGGATGGTGATTGGATGTGTGATCATTCTTGCAGCAGTCATCATATCAAATCTTGCAGAAGTGCAGGAAGAAACATAAAAGTAAAGAGAGAATTTGCTGAGAATAAATAGGATGTCTGTAAAGAAATGGACACAAATAACAGAAGAATTATGAAGAGGGAAAATTACAGAAAAACAGTAAAAGAAAAGAGGGACATGGTATGAAGTATCAGGCAGTTATTTTTGATCTGGATGGCGTGATCTGCCATACAGATAAGTATCACTATCAGGCGTGGAAAGAAATCGCAGATGAACTGGGTATTGAATTTAATGAGATGATCAACAATCGTCTGCGTGGTGTAAGCAGGATGGAGAGTTTTGAGATTATTTTGGAAAAATACAATGGGAAAATGTCCGAGGAAGAAAAAATTCATTATACAACAAAGAAAAATGAAGTGTACAAAAAACTTCTGAAAAATATGTCGGAGAAAGACCTGACTGCAGAAGTGAAAAGCACGCTGGAAAGATTGCGGGAGTATGGGTTGAAGCTGGCAATCGGTTCTTCCAGTAAAAATGCTGGTTTTATATTGGAAAGACTTGGACTTGGCAATTTCTTCGATGCTGTATCTGATGGAAATAATATCACAAATTCGAAACCGGATCCGGAGGTATTTTTAAAGGCGGCAGAATTTGTCGGAGAAAAACCGGAGGATTGTCTCGTCGTAGAAGATGCAAAGGCAGGGCTTGAGGCAGCAATTGCAGGGAAGATGGACTGTGCGGCGATTGGAGATGCTGTCGCATGTGGAATGGGTACATATAATTTAAAATCTTTTGCAGACCTTCTTGAGGTAGTATCTTAAGATTGTCAGTGGCACCCGATGATACTTGCGGATGAAAAACAGGTATGATAAAATAATACTATTAAAAATAATTTTTTTGGAAAAAAGCAAAAAAATTGTTTTTATTGAGAGTGTTAACGGATGGAGGAATGGATTACGTGGCAACGATTAAGGAGATAGCAGAACTGGCGGGAGTGTCGTTAACTACAGTATCACGGGTGCTGAATTATGACGAAACATTAAATGTCCAGGACGAAACGAGGAAAAGAGTATTCGAAGCGGCGGAACAGCTGGAATATACGATAAAAGGAAAGAAAAAGAGAAAGAAAAAACTGAAAATCGGTGTTCTTTGTTCTTATTCTCTGGAGGAAGAACTTGAAGATACGTTCTATTTGTCTGTACGGGTAGCGATTGAAAATAAAATTGAAAGAGAAGGATTCAAGAAATATCAGATACGAAATACAGACCAGGCAGAAGCAGTGGCAGCGCTAGATGGTTTGATTTGCCTTGGAACATTCAGTAAGTCCATGGTTGATCACATTGCATCATTTGGTAAGCCGGTGGTTCTTGTGGATGCCGCAGCAAAGAGAGAAATCTGGGATTCGATTGTCACAGATACAAAAAGGTCTGTCCATAAGGTACTCGATTGCTTTTTGAAATATGGTCATCAGAAAATTGCATTTATTGGTGGGGATGAAGTTGATTCCGATGGAAATGAAGTAATCGATGAGAGACTAATTGCCTATCAGACATATATGCAGGAGAAGGGATTGTTTCAGGAGAGTTATATTAAGATTGGAGGCTATACTCCAAAACATGGCTATCGTCTGATGAAGGAGTTGCTGGAATTAGAAGATCGTCCGACAGCGATCTTTGCAGCCAATGATTCTCTGGCAGTTGGATGTTACAAAGCGGTGCAGGAGAAGGGGCTTCATATTCCGGAAGATATTAGTATCATTGGCTTTAATGATATTTCAATGGCAAAATATATGATTCCACCATTGTCGACAGTGCATGTTTATATGAAATTCATGGGAGAACAAGCTGTGACTCTTCTGGCAGAGAGAATCAGCACAGAGAGAGAGATTAGTATGCATATATCTATTCCGGCAGAACTTGTGCTTCGGGATAGTGTGGGAAAAAATAAAGCGGTTTTGTAAAATGTGCAGTGGAGAGAGAATGAGGAAGAGTGAAGAAGGTAGAATGTATGAATGAAAAAATTTTAGAGCAACTTTTAAGTGAAATATCAGTATCTGGTTATGAAGAGCCGGTACAAAATGTAGTAGAAGCACAGATGAGTGATTGTGTAGATGAGATTAGGCGAGACGAGATGAGTAATCTGATCTGTGTGATCAATCCGGAAGCAGAAAAACGGATCATGCTTTCTGCGCATGCCGATGAGATTGGTCTTATGATTTCTAATATTACAGAAGATGGTAGGATTCAGGTGATTGACCGTGGTGGAATCATTCTGGGAACGTATCTTGGACAGCAAGTTCAGATTAAGACTGCAAATGGAATCATCTACGGTGCGGTTGAAGCTTGCCGGGAGTTAACAAAGAAAAGTGACCTAAAAACATCAGATTTTCGGATTGATATTGGAGCGAAGGATAGAGAGGATGCTCTTCGTTATGTAAGCCTCGGAGATCCGGTCGTTCTTGATACACAGATTCGCAGAATGGCAAATGGAAGAATCACTGCGAGAGCGTTGGATGACAGAATTGGTGTATTTATTATCATGGAAGCATTGAGAAAAGCGAAAGAGAGAGGATGCAAGGCGGGGGTCTATGCGGCATCGACAGTTGGAGAAGAGACGACAAAGAGTGGTGCTTATTGGACAAGCACAAGAATCCGTCCGAACCTGGCAGTAGTTGTTGATGTGACATATACAAGCGATTATGAAGGAATGAATCCGGCAGATGCAGGAACTGTTGTGCTTGGCGGGGGACCGGTATTGTGCAACAGCCCAATTGTTGTTAAGAAATTGAATGAACAGATGAAAGCCTGCGCGGAAAAAGCTGGAATTGAAGTGCAGATCGAGGCAGCAAGTCGTTTGAGTTATACGGATGGGGATAAGATTCATTTCTCAAATCAGGGGGTTCCGATGGTGCTGGTATCGATTCCGCTGCGGTATATGCATACGCCGGCGGAAGTTGCAGATCTGAAAGATGTACAGGGCTGTATTGATCTGATTGCAGAATTTTTATTGGCACAAAGTGCAGAGAAAAACTAATCTGAAGAAAGAGAAAGTAAGAAGAGAAAACAGAATAAGAGAGCTTTTGAAAAGAAAATGATATGCTCCCTTCCGGGCAGATAAGGAACAGCCAAGCTTATCGCCGGGAAGGGAGTATGTTTTTATTACATGGAAAATCTCGCTTACGAGATTCTTTGTTTATAGAAGAGTATTCTATGTGTCTGCCATCTGAGATAAGTATTCCATCGCGCGCAGCAGTTCTTCTTTTTGTTCCGGAAGTCTTCCGCGCAGCGTGTAAGTGTTTAAAACAGTCGTATCTTCAAAAAGACAATCTTTTACTGTGAGATTTTCAAGAAGCAGATACTCTTCTCTGAGTATTTCTTCAGGTGTCATTGGATCAAAATGTCCTCGTTTACTCTCGCGATACAGAGGAGTACCCGGGAACAGGTGAAGCTTCAGACACCAGATATCTTTTGGATGGATCGTATTTAAAAATTTTGCAGTTTCAATTGCGTGAAGTCTCGAGAACGTGCGACCTCCAAGACCGAGAATGACGGTGACATAATATCCGATCCTGGCACGATCCAGCATGTGAAAACCTTTGCGCATATCGGCAGAAGTTACACCTTTATTCATTACATCAAGAATTGGATCGCTGCCGGACTCCAGACCAAGATGCAGGTCAGAGAGTCCGGCTTTTTTGAGCAGTTCCAGTTCCTCAGGAGTCTTTCGAAGTACATCGTCAATGCGCGAATACATTGCAAATTTTTTTACTTGTGGCATGTAGGTCCGCACAAGGGAGAACAGGCGCAGCAGGCGCTCACTCTCGATGACAAATGCATTTTCTCCAAGGAAAAAGACACGGGGATTCTCGGGTTGGAGTTTTGAAAGTATTTTTAGATTTTCCTCGATTTTTTCATCGGAGTGAAGGGAAAATGTATCTTTGGCAAAGTCGCAGAACCGGCATTTTCCCCAGCTGCATCCGAGCGCTACTTCCAGCGGGGCAGACTGTTCCTCCCAAGGAGGAAGATAAATGGTATCGTGTGTATAGATTGATGCGTATAATTCTTCACGTGTCATAGAAGAACACCTTCTTTCCAGATTCTGGGAATGATTAGTATCCATAAGAGCCGTCTAAAGATTCATCGTGTGCAATCCATTCTTCCACGTCGATGACCCGGTAGTCATCTTTGGTGTCGCGGATGTATACTTTGTCAATTCCGGCATTGATGATCATTTTTTTGCACATGGAACAACTGTTAGAATTTTCGACATAGTCGTTCGTCTTCATGTCGATTCCGGTAAGATATAAAGAACTTCCAATCATTTTATCGCGGGAGGCGCTGATGATCGCGTTGGCTTCTGCGTGTACACTGCGGCATAATTCGTAGCGTTCTCCTCTTGGGATTTTTAATTTTTCGCGGATACACATATTGATATCTGTGCAATTTTTACGACCGCGAGGGGCACCGGCATATCCGGTGGAGATCACTTCATCATTTTTTACGATGACTGCGCCATAGTGTTTTCGCAGACAGGTACAGCGCTGAGATACCATTTCTGCAAGGTCAAGGTAGTAGTTGATTTTATCACGTCTCATATTAGTTTTCCTCTCTTAAATGATAAAGTGTTCTATAAAAATCTGGGTAGGAGACATCCACACAAGAACTGTTTTGGATAGTGGTTGTTCCGTCTGCGACCAGTGCTGCAATCGAAAATGCCATGGCAATCCGATGATCGAAATAGCTGTCTATCACAGCACCGTGAAGGGGTGTCTTTCCACGGATGATCATACCATCGTCAGTTGGTGTGACATCTGCCCCCATTTTCTTTAAATTTTCTGTCACGGTGTCAATCCGGTTCGTTTCTTTGACTTTCAGTTCGGCAGCATCCCGGATGATAGTTGTCCCTTCCGCGCAGGCAGCAAGAACAGCGATCATCGGGATTTCATCAATGAGTGTCGGAATCTGGGAACCCTCAATGACGGTGCCGTGAAGTTCGCTTGTGCGGATAAGGAGATCAGCAGTAGGTTCTCCGCCGTCATTGGTCTTGGAAAGGTAGGTGATATCTGCTCCCATAGCCTCGCAGACAGATAAGATCCCGGCGCGTGTCGGATTGATTCCGACATTTTTTATAACAATCTCGGAGTGTGGGACAAGCAGTCCGGCAGCGATAAAGTACGCTGCGGAAGAAATGTCGCCAGGTACAAAAATTTTCTGACCAAAAAGTTCGTTGCATGGCTGGATCATAGAAACAGCTCCGGCATCTGTTTTTGTGCTTGTAAGCTCCGCACCGAATGCCCGCAGCAGACGTTCGGTATGGTCACGAGACAGTTCCGGCTCTGTTACGGATGTCTCACTGTCTGCATATAGACCGGCAAGAAGTATAGCAGATTTTACCTGCGCGGAGGCAATGTTGGAAGAGTAAGAGATTCCATGCAAGTCAGCAGGGCGGATTCGAAGAGGGGCACACCCATTGCCGGAAAGACTTGTGATGTCTGCTCCCATCATGGAGAGTGGGGTGATGATCCGACCCATCGGTCTTGTGTTGAGAGAAGCATCTCCGGAAAGTGTCGTCTCAAAAGGCTGTCCGGCTAGGATACCGGAAATCAGTCTTGTCGTTGTGCCGCTATTCTTTGTATCCAGAGCAGAAGATGGACGGCGAAGTCCACGGAGTCCTTTTCCGTGGACAAGCACGGTATCTTGATTGTTTTCGATAGAAATTCCCATTTGTGCAAAGCAATCGATGGTGGCAAGGCAATCTGCCCCTTGAAGAAATCCGTGGATTTCTGTCAGACCATTTGCAAGTGCTCCAAACATCACCGCACGGTGAGAGATAGATTTATCTCCCGGAATAGTAACGGTTCCTCGTAGTTTTGTTGTAGGTTTAAGTTCCATTGTAAATCCTTTCTGAAAGAAAATGTTTCAAAAATTTTAGGTATGAATCTGAGTGAAAAAGGAGAAGTGCGTTTCTCCATACCAAGTATTATCTTTCGTATACAATATAGCGATACTTCTGAAGAAGTTTCACTGCTTTCTGTGAGGAGAGTTCTTCGTAAAATTCAATGCGAAGAACACCTTCTTCAAACTCTCGGTTGTGAATGATTCCGATATTTTTTATACTGATATGGTTGGAAGCGAGGATGGTTGCAATGGTTGCAATTCCGCCGGCTTCGTCAATAATATCACAGTAAATAACGAATTCCTTTTTGATACAGCCAAAGGAACTGTCCGGAATAGAATTCCTGTAGTTGTTTGCGCGGTCAAAGAAGTCATAAAGCTGCTCGGTATTACAGGTTTCTACAGACTTCTTTGTCTCAATCAGGAGATGAATATAAGCATCCAGAATCTCAGAAATCTGTTTGTGATTCTTTAGACAAATATGCTGCCACATAGTAGGAGAAGATGAGGCAATTCGCGTAATATCCTTAAATCCTCCGGCGGCAAGCAGTTTCATATATTCATTTGCCGTATCCGTCTGTTCTACAAAATTTACTAGACCAGAAGCAATGATATGGGGCAGATGGCTGATCGTTCCGGTGACAAAATCATGCTCCTTGGCATTCATAATAATCGGGATTGCTTTCAAGGAGGCGATGAAATCTTTGTAAGCAGTTACTTTCTCCTGCGAGACTTTTTCTGACGGAGTCAGGACAAAATATGCATTTTCAATTAGAATTGCTTTTGCATTTGCAAATCCGCTCTTTTCAGAACCGGCCATCGGATGTCCGCCGATAAAATATTCTTCCAGCTCGAGCTTTTTGACTGCTTCGTGGATAGAATTCTTTACGCTGCCGACATCTGTCAGAATACAGCCTTCGTGCAGATAGGTTTTCAATTGTGCCAAATAGGCATTGTTATAGGCGACAGGAGCACATAGAAACAGATATGTGCAGTTGCAAAAGCTGTCGTTGATCGAAGAACATGCGGTGTCGATGATGCCTTCCTGGGCAGCGAGTGCCAGTGTTTCTTTTTGCTTATCAAATGCGACCAGTTCAAAGTCCGGATAGTATTGCCGGATTGCCTTTGCGATCGATCCTCCAATCAGTCCAAGTCCGATAAAACCAATTTTTTCTTTCATATTTCATATGTCCTTCCAGTATATATCAATCAGAAAATTTTATATGAATTATTGTAAGCTATTTTTTCATATTTGTCAAAGCTATGATGCTTTAAAGTGAAAAAGAATATATTGTATAAAATTTGTATAAATTACATAAAAGAGTTGTAATTTATATATTTTTTTAGTACAATATACACATGACAAAAACGTGCTAGAAGGAGGCAGCAATATGAAGGTTTACAGAACGGATGAAATTAGAAATGTCGTGTTACTTGGACATGGCGGCAGTGGAAAAACAAGCTTAGTGGAAGCGATGGCTTTCGTATCAGGGGTGACCAACCGTATGGGAAAGATTTCTGATCACAATACGCTCAGCGATTTTGATAAAGAAGAGCAGAAGAGAGAATTTTCCATCCATACAACGTTATATCCGATTGAATGGGAAAAGGCAAAGATCAATGTGCTTGATACTCCGGGATATTTCGACTTTGTCGGGGAAGTAGAAGAGGCGGTCAGTGCAGCGGATGCGGCTGTCATTGTTATATCAGGAAAAGCAGGTGTGGAAGTCGGAACAGAAAAGGCATGGGAGCTCTGTGATAAGTATAATCTGCCTCGTATGGTCTATGTGACGGAGATGGATATGGATGATGCGAGTTTCCGTAATGTTGTGGAAGAATTGACAGCGAGATATGGAAAGGTTATTGCACCGCATTTCCAGCCGATCAGAGAGAACGAACAGCTGGTAGGATATGTCAATGTCATCAAGAATGCAGCAAGAAGATATACGGGCATTGGACAGCGAGAAGAATGTGAGATTCCAGATTATTGTCTGCCAAACCTTAAAATATACAGAGACACATTGTTAGAGACAGTTGCCGAGACAAGTGAAGACTTGATGGAGCGTTACTTTGCAGGAGAAGAATTTTCCGTAGAAGAAATTCGTTCTGCGCTTAGAGTAAATGTGATGGATGGAAGTATTGTTCCGGTTGGAATGGGATCTAATACGATGGCACAGGGAGTGGCCAACCTTCTGTCAGATATCGTAAGGTTTTTTCCAAGCCCGGATAAGAGAGAGTGTGTTGGATTTAACCGTACGACAAAGGCGATCTATGAAGCAAATTATGACTTTGCAAAGGCAAAGACAGCCTATGTCTTCAAGACCATGGTGGATCCTTTTATCGGAAAATATTCGTTTGTCAAAGTATGCTCTGGTGTTTTAAAAGGAGAGGACGTTCTGTATAATACGAGTACAGATGCAGAAGAAAAACCAGGAAAATTATATACCATGCAGGGAAATAAGCCGGTAGAAGTGCAGGAGCTGCATGCGGGAGATATCGGTGCCATCGCAAAATTAAGTGCGACTAGAACCGGAGACACGCTTGCCACTAAGAATACGCAGGTTGTATATCCAAAGACAGATCATTCTGTTCCGTATACATATATGAAATATGTTGTAAAATCGAAAGGAGACGAGGATAAAGTATCTCAGGCGCTGGCAAAGATCATGGCAGAAGATGTGACTGTCAAGGTAGTTAACGACAGTGAAAATCATCAGACACTTCTCTATGGTATGGGTGAGCAACATTTGGAAGTCATCGTCAGCGAACTGGCAAACCGCTATAAAGTAGAGGTTACGCTGGAGACACCGAAAGTTGCATTCCGTGAGACGATCCGTAGGACTTCCGATATCGATACAAAATATAAGAAACAGTCCGGTGGACATGGTCAGTATGGACATGTCAAGATGAAATTTGAACCATCAGGCGACCTGGAGACACCATATATTTTTGAGGAGACAGTCGTAGGGGGAGCAGTTCCGAAGAATTATTTCCCGGCAGTCGAAAAAGGTCTTCAGGAATCTGTAGGCAAGGGACCTCTTGCAGGATATCCGGTAGTCGGTGTGAAAGCAACGCTGTATGATGGATCTTATCATCCGGTTGACTCCTCTGAGATGGCATTCAAGACTGCGACCATGCAGGCGTTTAAGAAAGGAATCATGGAGGCTTCTCCGGTTCTCTTAGAGCCTATTGCAACATTGAAAGTGACTGTGCCGGATGAGTACACTGGGGATGTCATGGGAGATTTGAACAAACGTCGCGGACGTGTACTCGGAATGACACCAGTGCAGGGTGGAAAACAGATCATCGAGGCGGATATTCCGATGACGGGAGTGTTCGGATATTGCACAGTGCTTCGTTCTATGACCGGAGGACGCGGAACTTATGAGTATGAATTTGCAAGATATGAGCAGGCGCCTTCTGATGTACAAGAGAAAGAAATCGCAAAGCGCGCAGCGGAAGAGTAGATTGTATATAAAATAGGAAAGCAGTGATAGAAATAGAAATCTATCACGGAACTGGCAGAGAGTCTGAGACGGCGGAAGCAGTCCCGGATTCTCTGTCTTTTTGTATCTGAAAATCAGAGAATAGTCTCTTGAAAAATATGGTACATCTTCTTGGGTTTTGTATGCTGTGAAGAGATGGCTGAGAGGGATATTAAAAGAAAATAAAAATATGTAAAAATACATTAAAATTACATAAAGATTTCCCTTGACTTTCTAATAGAAAGTGTTATAATTTGCATGCTGATTATCGGTTTAGACAATGAGTAATTTACAAAATGAAAAAGTAATGTGAGAAAAGAGGAAAGTGCGATGAAAATTGTAATTATAGGAGATGGGAAAGTGGGCTTTAAGCTTGCAAAACAACTCTCTGAAGAAAATTATGACATCGTTTTGATCGATCCAAATGAGGGAAAATTGAAAGAGACCATCAACAGGCTGGACATTTTCTGTATCACTGGAGATGGAGTCAGTGCAGAAGTGCAGAAGCAGGCGGATGTACCCCACGCAGATCTGGTGATTGCCTGTGCGTCTACGGATGAACTGAATATGTTAAGTTGTCTGATTGCCAGAAGGCTGGGAGCCAGACATACGATTGCCCGTGTAAGAAATCCGGTTTATCTGCAGCAGCTTGATATTTTGAAGGAAGATCTGCATTTAAGTATGGCAGTAAACCCTGAATTGACAGTTGCAAATGAGATTTCCAGAGTACTGATCTTCCCGGTTGCAAGTAAGGTGGAAACGTTTGCAAAAGGAAGAGTGGAACTGGTAGAATTTCCGCTTCAGCAGGAAAGCTCGATTACTGGAATATCCCTTGCAGAATTTTATAAAAAGTATAAGATTAAAGTTTTGATCTGTGCAGTACAGCGAGGAACACAGGTTTATATTCCGGATGGGGAATTTGTCCTGCAGCCAGGAGACAGGCTTCACATAGCGGCATCTCATCGAGAGATGGAAATTTTCTTTAAAAAAATTGGAAATCGTAAAAATAAAATCAAAAAGGTATTGATCTGCGGAGGAGGAAGAGTTGGATTCTATCTCGCGAAGCAGTTGACGAAGCTTGGAATGCAGGTAAAGATCATAGAGAAAGACCTGGCAAAGAGTGAAGGACTGTGTGAGGCGCTTCCGGAAGCTACTATTATTCATGGGGATGGATCGGATAATGAACTTCTGATCGAAGAGGGAATCGGTGATGCAGATGCCTTTATTGCACTTACGGGAATGGATGAAGAGAATATCATCATGGCACTTTTTGCAAAACAGCAGGGAGTTCCAAAGATTGTGGCGAAAGTCAATGAAGATTCCAGGGCAGAGATGGTGGCAGGATTTGGGATCAACAGCATTGTATCTACAAAATCTGCGACTGCCGATGCAATTTTAAGCTATGTGCGCGCACGCCAGAATTCAATCCGCAGTGCCAATATTGAGGCAATGTACCATCTTGTAGATGATCGTGTTGAGGCACTGGAATTTATTATAAAAAAACAGACCTCCTATGTGGGAGTACCACTGAAGAGCCTGGAAACTAAGAAAGATGTGCTGATTGCATGTATTGTAAGGAATCGAAAAATTATTATTCCCGGAGGAGAGGATTGCCTCCAGATCGGGGATAGTGTGATCGTAATTACATTGAAATGCAAAGTACAGGATTTTCATGATATTTTAGTGTAGTGGTGGAAGAAAAATGAATTACAAAATGACAGCTTATGTATTAGGAAAAATGTTGGGGGTGGAAGCACTTGTACTTTGTATCCCGGCAGCAGTATCCTTGATTTATGGGGAAACTTCAGACATGGCAGCATTTGGGATTACAAGCGCTGTGCTGTGTGTCTTTTTCCTTCTCTTTGGTAGAAAAAAACCAGAAAATGGAAGAATCTATGGGAAGGACGGGCTTGTGATCGTAGCCGCAGCATGGATATTGTGGTCTGTATTCGGAGCACTTCCATTTTATTTATCAAGAGAGATTCCATCGTATGTGGACGCTCTGTTTGAGACCGTATCTGGATTTACGACGACAGGATCTACCATTCTTACAGATATAGAGGCGCTCTCTTATGGAATGAATTTCTGGAGATGTCTGACGCACTGGATTGGTGGAATGGGTGTACTTGTGTTTGTTATGGTAGTGACTTCTCTGGATGATAAAAGTTCTATGCATTTAATGCGGGCAGAAGTTCCAGGACCAGAAGCGGATAAACTTGTTCCGAAAGCGCGAGAGACCGCAAAGCTTTTATATGCAATGTATCTGGCACTCACTGTCGCGGAGATCATTTTCCTTCTGGCGGGAGGAATGAACTTATATGATAGTATCATTCACTCCTTTAGTACCGCAGGAACCGGAGGATTTGCAAATCATAACAGCAGCGTTGCCTACTATGACAGTGCTTATATTGACGGGGTGATCACCGTTTTTATGATCCTGTTTGGAATCAACTTTAATATGTATTTTCTTCTTTTAATAAAAGATGTAAAATCTGTCTGGAAAAATGAGGAAGTCAGAGCATATCTGGGAATTATAGTGGCGGCAACTTTGGTGATCACCTGCAATGTTCTCTCTATTTACAAAGAACCGTTAAAAGCTTTCCGATATTCGATTTTTCAGGTTGCATCAATTATTACAACGACAGGATTTGCCACGGCAGACTTTAATTTGTGGCCGGAATTGTCAAAATGTATTTTGCTTCTCATTATGGTGATTGGTGCATGTGCCGGCTCTACCGGAGGTGGAGTGAAAGTGTCCAGATTTTTGATCTTGTGGAAAAGTATTTTGAAGCAGGTGAAAGGAATGTTGCATCCGAAATCGGTTAATGTTGTAAAAGTAAATGGAAAGAAAATCAGCAATGAGACGTTGCAAGGGGTGTATGCATATTTTAGTGCATATGTATTTGTATTTGGAATTTCTGTGCTTCTTGTGGCACTTGATAATTTTGATTTTGCAACAACCATATCGGGAGTGCTGACTACATTGAGCAATGTAGGTCCGGGAATTTCAAGAGTAGGTCCGATAGAAAACTTCCAGTCTTTCTCGGTGTTATCTAAAATTGTATTTTCTATGGATATGCTGATCGGAAGGCTTGAAATCTTCCCGTTTCTTATGATTTGTTCTCCAAGTTTCTGGAGAAAACATTTCTAGATTCTATTGTTTATAAGAAGTTTATAAAATATCATCAGACATTGTTTGCGCTGATGATATTTTTGTATTATACTGTTCATTATAACTTATTGATATATAGAAAATGGAGGATGTTATGAAAAAAGCAAAGGCAAAAATAATTGGAGCGATTGTGCTTGCGATTGTTGCATTTTTGTATTACTATTTTACACTGCCGGCAATCAATATCCACTCTCGTGATTTTTGGTTCTTTATTGGGATTTTAGTTGCAGTTCTTGCGCTGATCTACGCGTGGAAGAAACGGCTTCGTCCAGATGAGATTAAGACGAGTAAAGGGATGAAGGCGATTCTATTTGTACTGGCAGCAGTTGTTGTTGTGTATCTTGTGGGAGCGTTACTTTCTTCTCCGATTGTAAATGCGAAGAAGTATCAGAAGCTTCTTAAAGTAGAGGAGGGAGAATTTACAAAGGATATCGAAGAACTTTCCTTTGATCAAATCCCGCTGCTTGACAAAGAGTCTGCAACACTTCTCGGAAATCGAAAGATGGGAAGTATGGTAGATATGGTATCTCAATTTGAGGTGGATGATATTTACAGCCAGATCAACTATCAAGGAAGACCGGTACGTGTTTCTCCGCTCAAATATGCCAGTGGTATTAAATGGATCACGAATCAGTCTGAAGGAATCCCGGCGTATGTCCGTATTGATATGGCCACACAGTCTACAGAGCTTGTAAAATTAGAAAAAGGTATCAAGTATTCTACAAGCGAATATTTTAACCGGAACATTTACAGACATTTGCGCTTCAATTATCCGACTTATATTTTTGACCAGTTAAGTTTTGAGACAGATGATGACGGAGTTCCATACTGGGTATGCCCGGTGAAGAAGTTTAACATTGGTCTGTTTGGAGGAGAGACAGTTGGAAGAGTTGTACTGTGTAATGCAGTGACAGGAGAGACGAAAGACTATGCGATCGATGATGTGCCGAAGTGGATTGACCGTGCATATTCTTCTGATCTTCTTGTACAGCTTTATGATTACTATGGAGCGCTGAAGCATGGATTTTTGAACAGTGTGCTTGGACAGAAAGACTGCCTGAAGACGACAGAAGGATATAACTATCTTGCGATCGATGACGATGTATGGGTATATACGGGTGTGACATCCGTGAGTGGTGACCAGTCCAACGTCGGATTTGTTCTGATGAACCAGAGAACAATGGAAACAAAATTTTATCCGATCGAAGGTGCTACAGAGGCTTCTGCAATGTCATCTGCAGAAGGTCAGGTACAGAACTTGAAATACAAGGCGACTTTCCCGCTTCTTTTAAATCTCTCCGGAGAGCCGACTTATTTTATCGCATTAAAAGATGATGCGGGCCTTGTTAAGAAGTATGCGATGGTAAATGTACAGAAATATCAGCTTGTAGCAATCGGAGATACGGTAAGCCAGTGTGAGGAAAAATACAATGAACTTCTTCTGACGGATGGTGTGATCAAGGAAGAGGAAGACAAGCGAGAAGTACAGACGATGGAAGGAACCATTGCGAAGATTGCACAGGGAGTCGTGGAAGGAAACTCACATTACTATATTCTTCTGGAAGAATCAGAGGAGATTTTTGATGTGTCGGTAGTAGACTTTATTGATGTCATCCGCTATGAGCCGGGACAGAAAGTGACGATTGAATATAAGCAGGATGAGAAGGTAAATACAGTTTTAAGTATTAAATAGAGCAGGATTTGCAATGAAATCAGCATTTTTGGAAATGCATTTTATAGAAAATGCCGATAGAATAGAAAGAAGTGAAAAAAGAAAAGTAAGGATGTGGAAAAATGGGAGAGAAGAAACAGAGAGTAGCGGTAATCTTTGGAGGGCAATCCTCTGAGCATGAAGTTTCCTGTAAGTCAGCAGTTACAGTGATCTCGCATATTGACCGGACAAAATATGAGCCGGTTTTAATCGGGATCACAAAAGAGGGATGCTGGCTGGAAGTGGAAGATACAGAAGCAATTAGAAATGATACCTGGCGTGAAAACGGGAAGCGGGCAATTCTTTCACCGGATGCCGGAGAACATGGAATTCTCGTGTTGGGGGATACTGTGGAGAAGATCCAGGTAGATGTGATCTTTCCAGTTCTTCACGGAATGTACGGTGAAGATGGAACCATCCAGGGATTGTTTGAACTTGCGAAAATCCCTTATGTCGGATGTGGGGTACTTGCATCAGCGGTATCCATGGATAAACTTTACACGAAGATCATTGTAGATCATCTTGGAATCCGTCAGGCAAAATTTGTTGGAATCCATGCATATGAGCTTGAGGAGATCGACAAGGCGCTTGACAAGGTGGAGGAAATGCTTCCGTATCCGGTATTTGTAAAGCCGTCCAAAGCAGGGTCTTCTCAGGGAGTCAATCAGGCAAAAGACAGAGAAGAATTACAGGCAGCATTGCTTGAAGCGGCAAAGCATGATACAAAGATTCTTGTAGAAGAGACGATTAAAGGGCGTGAGATTGAATGTGCCGTGCTTGGTGGAAAGAATGTGAAAGCATCTGACGTCGGTGAAATTAAGGCAGCAGATACGTTCTACACTTATGAAGCAAAGTACAATAATCCGGATTCTAAGACAGATACTCATCCGGAACTGCCAGAAGGAGCATTGGAAAAGGTGAGAGAAGATGCTGTTGCAATTTTCAAAGCGGTAGATGGCTTTGGACTTTCCAGAGTGGATTTCTTCCTGGAACATGGTACAAATGAAGTGATTTTCAATGAGATCAATACATTGCCTGGATTTACGAATATCAGCATGTACCCAATGCTTTGGAGAGAAAAAGGAATCGATACGACAGAGCTTGTGACAGAGCTGATCGAGCTTGCATTTGAAAGAAAATAGAGTATACGAAAATAGAAAAAAGATAAGAGAAAAGCCTTGCGGTAGCAATTACTGCAAGGCTTTTAAACGTAATGGAAATTGTGAACTATTAACTTTTCCATTTGAATTGCTTCGTTGTTTTAATTAAGAAGTGCACAGTCAGTCAAGTCAATTCCGTTTAACTGGTCTTTCTCTGCACTGATACTTAAATAGAAATTCACATCATGTCTCTTAGAGATATTTTTCAACCGTTCAATGAAGCGAGGCATATTCTCAGAAGAAATATTGGCATGTTTTAAAATACCATCGATAAAAATAGCCTGAATATCATGGTTAGCACTAAGCATTCCATAGATAAATCCAGTGTAGTCGTCAATGTTCTTGATGGAAGGATAGTCATCCATACAGATTACTCTGATATCAAAAGATAAACTGTATGTATCGTTGTGACTGTTCTTGATAAACGTTACATTGCCGTCACACTGCTTTACTGTCTCATTTGCTAATTCGATCATCTGTTGTGTTTTGCCGCTCCCTTTAGGGCCTGTTAATAAATTTACCATGGCACTATCTCCTTTATAATGTTTTTTCGTTCTGTCGATTATGTAATGTATTATACACTAATTATAAGAAAATGGCAATAAAATATAAAAATTTATGCGAAATTTACAAAAAAATACAGCTTTTCCCAATGCCTTGACAAATAGTCTTCGTATGATAAAATAGAAATATCATTGAAATTGTGATGACAGATTGAATCAGACAATGGCAAAGAAGAGGAGTAGTAAGAGCCTATCGTTTTCAGAGAGCTGCCGGCAGGTGTGAGGCAGCAGCGTAATCTCCGAACTCACCTTGGAGCCCTTCTATTGAACGAGAGATACAGAATACACTGTATGGAAGTAGATAGAGGCGGGACTTCCCGTTACAGAAGCAATGAGTGCGTACAGTGAGATGCTGTATGAATAAGAGTGGTACCACGGAAATCAGCCTTTTCGTCTCTTGATGAGATGAGAGGTTTTTTTTATTGCATAGGAAATTGATTTCCGCAGAGGGAATTCTTGGAGAAAAAGGAGGAAAAAAGAATGGCAGTACCTTATAATCATAAGGCGATTGAAAAAAAATGGCGTGAAAACTGGGAAAAGCATCCAGTGAACGTAAAAGAAGATGAAAATGGAAAGAGAGAGAAATATTATTGTCTCGATATGTTCCCATATCCATCAGGAAATGGTCTCCATGTCGGACACTGGAGAGGATACGTAATCTCTGATGTATGGAGCAGATATAAGTTATTACAGAAATACTATATTGTACATCCAATGGGATGGGATGCATTTGGACTTCCGGCAGAAAACTATGCAATCAAGATGGGTGTGCATCCATCGATTTCTACTGCTGAGAATGTAAAAAATATTAAGAGACAGATCAATGAGATCGCAGCTCTCTATGACTGGGATATGGAAGTCAATACAACTGATCCAGAATTTTATAAATGGACACAATGGATCTTTGTAAAAATGTTCAAAGAAGGACTGGCATACGAGAAGGAATTCCCGATCAACTGGTGCCCTTCCTGCAAGACAGGTCTTGCGAATGAAGAAGTAGTAAATGGTAAATGTGAGCGCTGCGGAACAGAAGTGACAAAGAAAAATCTTCGTCAGTGGATGCTTCGGATCACAAAATACGCAGAGAGGCTTCTTGCAGATCTCGATAAATTAGACTGGCCGGAGAAGGTAAAGAAGATGCAGGCAGACTGGATCGGAAAATCTTACGGTGCAGAAGTTGATTTCCAGGTAGAAGGAAGAGAAGATAAGATCACTGTCTATACGACAAGACCGGATACTCTTCACGGCGCGACATTTATGGTACTTGCACCGGAGCATGCGCTTGCTAAGAGTCTTGCCACAGACGAGACAAGAGAAGCGGTAGAACAGTATATCTATGATGCTTCTATGAAGTCGAATGTAGACAGACTTCAGGATAAGGAAAAGACAGGAGTGTTTACAGGATCTTATGCGATCAACCCATTAAATGGAGCAAAGACACCAATTTGGCTCTCTGATTATGTTCTCGCAGACTATGGTACCGGAGCAATCATGTGTGTGCCGGCTCACGATGATCGTGACTTTGCATTTGCAAAGAAATTCGATCTTCCAATCGTACAGGTAATTGCAAAAGATGGAAAAGAAATTGAAAATATGACAGAGGCCTATACAGAGGCAGCAGGAACGATGATCAATTCTGGTGAGTGGAACGGAATGGAATCAGCTGTTTTGAAAAAAGAAGCGCCGCATATCATCGAAGAACGTGGATTTGGAAAGGCAACTGTCAACTATAAACTGCGTGACTGGGTATTCTCGCGCCAGCGTTACTGGGGAGAACCAATTCCGATTGTACACTGCCCGGATTGTGGAGCAGTTCCAGTACCGGAAGAGCAGCTTCCTCTGACACTTCCGGAAGTAGATTCTTATGAGCCGACCGGAACAGGAGAATCTCCGCTTGCAGGAATTGAAAGCTGGGTAAATACAACTTGTCCAGTTTGTGGAAAACCTGCAAAACGTGAGACAAACACAATGCCACAGTGGGCTGGATCTTCCTGGTATTTCCTCCGCTATGTGGACAGCCATAATTCCGAAGCACTTGTATCAAGAGAAAAAGCAGATGAGATGCTTCCGGTAGATATGTATATTGGAGGAGTAGAACACGCGGTACTTCATTTATTGTACTCTCGTTTCTACACAAAATTCCTCTGTGATATTGGGGCAATTGATTTTGATGAGCCATTCAAGAAATTATTCAATCAGGGAATGATCACTGGTAAAAACGGAATCAAGATGAGTAAATCAAAAGGAAACGTCGTATCTCCGGATGATCTTGTAAGAGATTACGGCTGTGACTCTCTGAGAATGTATGAATTATTCGTAGGTCCACCGGAATTAGATGCAGAGTGGGATGACAGAGGAATCGATGGTGTTTACCGTTTCTTAAATAAAGTATGGAATCTCGTTATGGACAGCAAAGACAAAAATGTCAGCGCAACAAAAGAGATGATCAAGATCCGTAATAAAATGGTATATGATATTACAACACGTTTGGAAAGCTTTAGCTTAAACACAGTTATTTCAGGATTTATGGAGTACAACAATAAGCTGAATGAGATTGCAAAAAAAGCAGGCGGCGTGGATAAAGAAACATTAAGCACACTGGCAGTACTGCTTGCTCCGTTTGCTCCGCATATGGCAGAAGAGTTATGGCAGCAGCTCGGACACGAAGGAACCGTATTCAATGCGGGATGGCCGACTTATGATGAAGAGGCGATGAAAGACGACGAGGTCGAAATCGCTGTACAGATCAACGGAAAGACAAGAGCTGTCGTGACACTTGCGGCAGATGTATCTAAAGAAGATGCAATTGCAAAAGGAAAAGAAGCAGTGGCAGATAAACTGACAGGAATGATCGTAAAAGAGATTTACGTTCCGGGAAGAATTATTAATATTGTGCAGAAATAATTGAGAAGAAATTCTCACAACAGAATAAAGTGCTTGGAAATATTGAAAAGTTCGCTTGAAATCAAGGGTTACAGACATTTTTCTTCAAAGAAAAGGTATCATAGAATACCGTAAAATATCGTAACAGATTTTTAAAATGGAGTAAATTTGGAGTAAAGATTGAAAGAAAATGGAGTAAATATTTCAAGGAGACATTAAAGGAATGACGCAGATGGTAGAGATATTGTCTGCGTTGTTTTTGTAACTTGTAATATATTCAAAATTTGAGAAAAAGTATATAGATATGGTATATGATGCAGAAATTGTAAGAAAAAATATAAAGTATATGAGGAGGTTTTATGGTGTTACGCAGACAGAACTTTCCAAAGTGTTAAAAGTTGAACAGCATAGTGTTTCGCAATATGAAACTGGAAAGAGAAGTTTAAATTATGAATATGTACAATTGTTAGCAAATTATTTTAGAATACCTATTGAGAAATTTGTAAAAGAAGATTTGTCTAATATAATGGTTTATAATTTAGATGTTGATATAGATTTTATATTTGAATTTTTAGATATAATTTTCCCTAAATTTTTGGTTTCTGAAACAATGGAAGATGTTTATTTTCAAAAGGGGTGTAAATGTCTAAATAGTATTCGGGAGGATTTTAAAAAAAATAAGGTTATATCAATAAAAAAATATGAAGAATGTATAGACTTGTTTCTTCAATCATACAGAAAGTTTCAAACATTAAAATCGATTGCTAATACATTGGGAGTTATATTAGTATTTTATGCACCTCAATTCACAGGAGAAGAGGAAGAAGAGGTTGGGAAAGAGATATATAAACAAAGGCGAATATCGAAACAGGTATTAAAAAAATATTTTTTGAGAGAAGAAATTGTAAATAATCCTATAAAAAAGGAATTCATAGAAAAATATAATGATTTCGTAATGGAAGGAATTCGCATTTTAAAGGAAATTCCTGAATGGTCACAGTTAGGGGACTATTATCTTGCACTCAGATATATTATAGGAATGGTAGAAAATGACAATAATCAAGATATGAATATTTTAATAGGGGAGGAATTTATGATAAATCTGTTTGAATTAGACAATAAATATGCAACACTGTATTTAGAGAAAAAAAGCAGTTTTTTTCTTGAAAAATAGTTAAATATCTCGGCTTGTGATTAGATTTTTTGACATTTAGGGTGTAAAATAAAACAAAAAACTAAGGAGATATTGAAAATGATAGAATTTACGAATGAATTTGAGAATATTTTACAGCAGTGTAAAGGAAAATCGGCAAATTACATTACCCATGCGTTGAAAATGCTTGGGGGTGGAGAAAATGGTTCTATGGCAGAAGGTATGATGAGAATAATAGAGGTTTTTAAAGAAGATAAACGGAACAGCGTTCAATCCGCAAAAGGAAAATATGGAATGGGTGGTCTTGTTCTAGGAATTAGTGTAACAAGCATTATGGGATTGTATTTAAGAAAGAAAGAGAATGAAAAGCATGAAGAAGAAAAGAAAATTATCCTTAAAACATTTAATAATGAAATTGGAGCAAGTAGTACGGAAGAATGTTCAATAGCAAGGGAGAACAAAGAAGTCGAGTACTAAGTAGGGCAAATTATAAAAGTTTTTCAAAAAAATCAGAAATATCGGCGTGAAAAATTTTACATAAAGCGACCAATTCGCTGACTTTTATGTTCATACGGTTTGTTTCAATTTTGGCATAAGTACTTTTGGAAATTTCAATTCCAAGAAGTTGTAATTGTGCGATAGTCTGGTCTTGTGTAAGACCAGATTTTTTTCTGAGATATTGGATATTTTGTCCTATATCCATATCAGGACGGATTTTTTGCATAGTATTATAAACCTCAATATATATATTTCGCAATAAGGAAATCATTCTTGCTTTTACTTATTATTCCGAGTATAATATTTCGTAATAAGGAAATGTTTCGCTATAAAGAAATGTTTTGTCAAGAATAAAAGGATTGAGAGGTAGAAAGATGAGCAGTAGAAAAAGAAAGGATTTATGGGAATTCTGTTAAATTTCATTTTGGTTTTGATTACAGGCGGTTTGTGATTAAAATGGATATTGATTCGGTATTTGAGGAACAACAGCTAAATTTAAATTATAGGGGGAAATACAGATGAAAAAATGGTACGTAGCGTTAT
Organism: Coprococcus sp. HPP0074; assembly: GCF_964238105.1. Taxonomy (NCBI): domain Bacteria; kingdom Bacillati; phylum Bacillota; class Clostridia; order Lachnospirales; family Lachnospiraceae; genus Coprococcus; species Coprococcus sp. HPP0074. Next base: position 127,182 of record NZ_CAXSKS010000005.1, read on the forward strand.
TGGTAATGATGTGTGGAATGTTTTTAATTTCATGTGGCAATAAGGAAAAAGCAAAAGAAAAAGTAGAGGAAAAGGTAGAGGCTCTTAAATACAATGTTGAATTGGAAGTAGAATGTAATGAGAATTTATTGCTCAGTAAGTATGATGTCAGAGTATTGGTTAATGATACTGAACTGGGAATTCTTGAACATGGTAAAACAGAAAAATATTCTGTTGAACTAGAAAAAGGAGAGTATGTTTTTCGAGTGGAGAATGAAGAGGATAATACTATTGACGGAACAATAAAATTTGATGTTACAGAAGATATGAAATTAAAATGTAAATTGTATTGTAAAGGTGATCAAATTAAAATAGAACAAATGCAAGAAGTTAATCCACCGATAAGTACAGACGAATTGGGAGATAAAAAATATAAAGAAATAAAGCAAGCATTTGAAGAAGCTGGATTTACAAATATAGAGAAGAAAGTTATCAAAGATTTAACAGAAGATAAGTTGAATGAAAAAAATATTGTATCTACAATTAAAATAGGAGATGTTTCATCATTTACAATAGATGATAAATTTATGGCTGATATAAAAGTTATCATTGAATATCATACGCAAGCTGATATTAAAATGTCTCAAAATGTTTACTACTATGAGGGAATGAATTGTCAAGATGTGGAAAATGAGTTTAAAAGTATGGGATTTACAAATATTGAATTAGAAACTGATTCAAGTATATTTTCATCAAATGAACATGGGGAGGTATCAGATGTAAAAATTGATGGTAATAGTTTTGAAGAGGGCGATAGATTTCCACCAAGTGCAAAAGTGGTAATAACATATTGCGAGATTGAGGGATTGGCAGAAGCAGAGAGAGGAGAAACTATTACGATTGAGAATAATAGTGAATTGGCATACATTTTATCAAGCAAAGATGAGTTTGATTCGAAGATACAGGAGTTTGCAAATAAATATGCAGGAGAGATGATAGAATTTGATGCCCATACTGCTGATGTTAGTAGAAATGAAGATTATAAAACAAGATTTAATTATTTAATTCATGCAGGAGATTATAGCACCACTTCTGTTAGTGGTCCGAATTTTCAATTCCATGATGTGAGTTATGGGGATTTAAATTTAGTTGGAAATAATGTTCCGGAAACATTTGGAGTAGGACTTAATATTCATGTTATTGCAAAAGTGGGAGAATATAATGCGATTAACGGACTGTTTGAATTAGAACCTGTGGCAATTACTATGAGATAGTAATTGTAGTGAAGTCAAGGAACAAGGCGAAGCCGATACGCCGTAGGGCAGTCCTTGACGGAACGGACACAGCCAACAGCATCATGATACAGCAGAGGACTTGTAAGGTCAGAAACCTTGCAAGTCCTCTTGTCTGTTACTGGGCGTTATGCTTTAAGTAAAGTGCTTCTTTTACCAGTTCTTTTTCAAATGCTTTTATGTGACCGCTCTGTATTCCATTGTCGATATAAAAGCAGTCGTCAGCTTGTAAGTAGGACAACGTGGTAACTTTCGGTTCATAAGTCTTTGCATCAATTCCATAATAATAGACGGTGGCAGTTGAAAGTTCCACATTGATACTGTCAAAATCTCTTGTAAAAACGCTGTGCCTGTCTGCATGGAAAAAATCAGACGGACATTCGTAGAACTCGGAACTATCTTCTCTTAAAAATAAAGGCAGTATGTGTACTTCATTTTCGCTTCGGTTGACAAGGACATAAAAGCGTGGAATGAGGGCGGAATACTGTGTTTTCATTGCGATATACATATCATCTAAATCATCAAGAAGATACTCGGAGCAGGAGTTGTTGTAAAAGACGTATTGCAGGGCAGTATTATTTCTTTGAGTATTTTCCATAGGCACATTTTCCCCGTAAAGCCAACGCAAATCTACATCTAAAGAGTCAGCAATCAGTTCCATTTTATCGGCTTTCGGGTTGTACTGTCCCGAAAGATAAGAACTGAACGCCCCTTTGCTGATACCTGTATCTTTGACTATATCCACCTGTTTTTTATTTTTTGCTTTCATGGCAAATTTAATCCGTTCTGCGATTGTATTCATCTGAAAACCCTCTCTTTCCATATCTCGTTATAACTTTTCGTATTTTATCGTCTAAGGACACTATACCACAAGTTCAGAAAAAAGAAAACAAAAAGTTTATAAAAAACTAAACTTTATATTGCGAAACGTATGTGTCTGTGCTAATATACAATTAAGTTCAGGAATAACTGAACTAAAAACGGCGTCGTAATAAGAAAATGAAAATATGAGAAGCTGACCTATCGGTTCAACGGGGAGAAAGGAACGTGTATGCAGATTACATTGACAAAAGAACAGGTAAAAGAAGCGTTTGGAGAACTTCGTTTTATGGGTGCGGATAACTGTTACCGCTATGATAAAGACAGTAAGAAGAAAACAGAGGAAGTGGAAGCCTTAAAACTTCATCTTGGAAGCATGAAGCTTGGGAACAGCGTGGATATTCGCTTGGAAGCAACGGAACTTCCGAAGATTGAGCCTTATGCGGTGGTGGAACTGGAAGAACCAGTATATGCTCCTTATGTGCAGAGAGGAAACTTTCCTGTATTAGTGGAGAAGATTACCTGTAAGGGTATCCGCCCAGTTCCAAACAAAAATATGTAGGCGGTCAAAGTTCCTGTCCTCGTTCTGACGTACCAAACGGCAGGTTGAGGGCAGGGCAATGGCAACGCCATTGCAGATAAGGAGGTTTGATAAATTTGGAAGAAAGAAGCGGAAGTTTTCTTCCAGAACTCCCCTACACTAACAGGGGAGTAATACGACAGAAAGAAGAATTAAGTGCCTTGATAGACTGGTGTCAGATAACCGTTAAGGAAGTTCCGTTAGAAGCAGTTATAGAAGATGTACTGAGAATACCTTTGGAACTTATGACCGTAACGGGCTATGAAAAGGGGATTGCAGGACATGAGGTTGTGGCAATCTTCGATAATATCAAGGTGCTAAAGCCGACAGGAAACGCACAGTATCAGGGCTTTCAGATTTTGATGAGTGGGAAAGGCTGTCGCAACTATGAGAATTTTTTACAACTCAATGAGGAAACATGGTTTGATTTCTTAAACAGAGTTTGCCAGTATCATATCAATGTTCCTCGGATTGATTTGGCGATCGACGACAGAAAACCGTATTTGAGTATTCCCGATTTGATTGTACGGACAAAAGAGGGATTGCTTTCCACAAAACTAAGGGAGATAGATTTTCACGACTCGGGAGAACTGAAAGAAGAAGTGTTTCAGAGTAAAGGTGGTAGTCTTTATCTCGGCAGTTCAGCCAGTAATTTGAGATTGGTCTTTTATGAAAAGGGATATGAACAGAATAAAAAGTATGGAACAGAATTAGACGAAAATTGGAATAGATATGAGTTGAGATTTCGGCAGGAAATGGCAGTAAGTGTAGTACAGGAATTATTGAGATATAGAGATGTGGCAGGACTGGCAATGGAAGTGTTGAACAGCAAAATACGATTTTTAGAAAAGCCGACAGACAGCATGACAACACGAAAAAGGCTTTATCCAACCTATCAAGCGTGGGCGGAACTGATGAAAGATATAGGCAAGGTGAAACTTACCATGCAACCACAGAAGAAAAGTCTGCAAAAGGTATGGGAGTGGTTGGAAAAGTATGTTGCCCCGTCTTTGAAGCTGTTTGCAGAGGTTGGGAAGATAGAGCAGAGAGATTATATCGGTAATCTCGTAGCAAATGGAGAAATGAATATCACACAGAAGCAGTTGTATGATGATTATATAAAAGCAAGAAAATTAGACGAAAGGGGGTAATCGTATCGAGAAAGCATTACTAAATATAAATGAATTTTGTGAGTATATGGGGATTGGGAAAACAAAGGCAAGAGAACTGTTGAACAATCCGAAAAATAGATTTACAGTACGCATTGGTAATCGGTTGTATGCAAATAAGAAATTACTTGATGAATGGCTGGAATATCAATGCAAAAGGGCTTGAAAAGAAAATGGGGTGTGGATATAATGAAAATTGAAATATTTACTTTACCATATTTCTTTCAGTAGAAGAAAGGAAAGTTGGTATGGGTAAAGATTTAAAAGGAAAAGAACTCGGTAAGGGAATTTCACAGAGAGCAGACGGACGCTATATTGCAAGATTTACAAGCAAAACAGGAAAACGTAAAACGCTTTATGATTTTAAACTGAATGAATTAAAACGGAAGTTGCGAGAAGCGGTTTATGAAGATGAACATGGATTGAATGGCAATGGCGAAAATATCACTCTAAACGCATGGTATGTAACGTGGACGGAATTGTATAAGAAGAAAACAGTCAAAATGACTACAATATATAAAAACCACAGTTACTACAATTCAAGAGTGAAGAACTCTATCGGAAAGATGTATTTGCAGGATATTAAAACATATCACGTTCAAAAGTTTTTGAATGACTTGATAGACAGCGGTCTTGCACATGGAACGGTATCAAATATTAGATTTATGTTAAGCGATATGTTTGATAAAGCCGTATTGAGTGAATACATTAGAAAAAATCCCTGTATCGGTGTGGAAATGCCAAAAGAAGTGAAAAAAGAAAGACGTGTATTAACAAGAGAAGAACAGGAGAAATTCTTTGCATTTGCTTCTTCTTATATACACATCAATGTTCTGAAATTTGCTGTGACAACAGGTTGTCGAATTGGAGAAGTGCTTGGACTAAAATGGGAAGATTGTGATTTTGAAAAAAGAGAAATTATAATCAATAAGACAATCCATTATTCAAAGGCTTCCAGTCCTGTTGAGGGTTCAAAGTTTTTCTATACGACTGCAAAAACCATATCCAGTAATCGTGTAATTCCTATGACAGATGAAGTGTATGAGATTTTGCAAAATCAGAAGATAAAGCAGACAGAGCAGAAGATGTGGAAACGCTCGATATGGAAACAACACAAAGAATTTCAAAATTTGGTATTTACCTGTTCAGATGGTTCGCCAGTTTACTATTATAACGTCAATAGTGCAATCAAAGACTATGTGGCAAAAATCAATGTAATAGAGATTGAACTGGCAAAGGAAGAAAACAGAGAGCCGAAGATATTTGAACTGTTTACCTGTCACACTCTGCGACATACATACGCTACAAGGTGTTATGAAAACGGAGTAGACCAACAGGTAGTGCAGAAACTCTTAGGTCACTCCACATTGGCAATGACAACCGATTTATACACGCACGTTTCAGAAGAAAAGAAAAAAGAAGAAGTAGCCGAACTGAAAATATTGGCTTAAAATTGGAGTAAAAATGGAGTAAATCATAAGATAGATAGCGAAAAACAGCGTAAAATCAACATTTTCGAGTAGATATAAATATTGTGCAGAAGTAGGCAGTGCAGATAACGGAAAAGATGGACTTATCCTGTTTATAGGAATAAGGCCATCTTTTTTGGTATCTATAGGGCATATGCCTGTCAAGCAAACGAGCTAGTCTAGTGAGCTTGTATAGCACTGCTGTAGAATACTGCAAAATAGCGTAACAGGTTTGTGAAATGGATGTTACCAAAATGGAAACAAGGGAAATACATACTGGCACTTTTATTTTGGATTTTATCGTTATATGATGAGAATGAAAGAGAGGTATGGAGTATGGCGTTAAATGATAACATCAAAAAATTCAGAGAAGAAAAAAATCTTACTCAGCAACAACTTGCAGATAAGTTATATGTTTCAAGGCAGACAGTTTGTCGCTGGGAAAAAGGTTCAAGATGTCCGGATTTGATTACAGCAAAAAAACTGGCATTAGAACTAGACGTAAGTGTGGACGAACTTATATCTGATGAAGATGTAAAGGATCTTCAAGTAAATTATGGAATATGGAAATCTGAAAGAATAAAAGATAAAAAGCATTTGCAGGTACTTCAAAAAAGGATATTAGACTTTATACAAATTGTGGGAGCTGTATTTTTAGCAATCACGATTTTGCTACGAGTACAATTAGATATGAGAGTGCCTGTATGGTGTACAATCGTTTGCTTTATTATTGTAGCAGGAGCATTTCTCTGTAGTTTCATAGTTTCTAAAAGGTTGAGAGAGATGTAGTGTGCATTCTTGACTTCAAACATGAAAAGTGGTATATTTATAACATAAAGTGTTAAATATACCACATAGAAGGAGGTCTATTATGAAGTGTAGGTATGGCTTTTTAGGTTTTTTCTCTCTCATTGGCTTGCTGGGATTTTGGACAGATAATCCTATGTTTTTCCCGTTTTTAGGTTTTGCCTTATTTTTTGAATATTTCTTTGTGGAAACAGATGAAATGTTTGTTCAAAATATGAGAAAAGCTGCTGCGTGGGCGTTTTTCTCTGAATTAGTAATAACAGCCATTGTCACGTTCTATTATGCAATCATAGAGCATAATTCTAATGTCGCGCTTGTAAAAGGGATTGGTTTGGGATTTGGGTTTTCCATAATTGTCTTCTGCTTTGTTACTGCTTATTTTGATTGGAAAGATAGGTGTGGTGTATCCGATGATTAAAAACAGAATTAAAGAGTATAGAGCAAGATTTGATATGAAACAGGAAGAATTGGCTGCAAAAGTAGGTGTACGCCGAGAAACTATAGGAAACCTTGAAAAGGGAAAATACAATCCATCATTGGTTTTGGCATGGAATATCGCAAAGACATTCCATGTTACGATTGAAGAAATTTTTACAGTAGAAGAATAATTTTCTAAAATCTTTACTTACATTTAACTTGTAACAGTGATCTAAAATGGTAAAATTATCGTAATAGAAGTAGAAATCGGAGGATGGTAATATGTTCTTGATAATGATAATTAGTATGATCATTGGATTGGCCCTTTCTTTTTTTCTTGCAAGAAGATATGATATGAGTGAAAAAGTAGACAAAGGGGTTGAATTTTGTTATTGGAAATTGAGTTATAGACGAAAATTAATCAGAACATTATGGATGATACCTGTATTGATAATGATAAACATCGCATTTTATAAAGCGTTTCCGGCATATTCCTATGCAAGGATTATTGGCGTGATTCTTTTTCTGCCGGTTTTTATTCAGGCTGCGTATAATTATAAGAAGTGGAAAAACGAAACAGCGCAAGAAGAGGATGTCAAGTATTAAAAAATATGATATGCTAAAGATGGCAAAAAGAAAAGTTTAGCAAGGGGAAAAGAGATGGCAAGGCAAAATATTTATGATGACGAATGTTTTTTTGAAGGTTACAAAAAGATAAGACAGAACGAAATAAATGCCAATACCTTGTTTGAGATTCCCGAATTGTTTGCATTATTACCTGATTTAAATGGAAAAACAATATTGGATATGGGTTGCGGTTTTGGGGAGCACTGTACAAAATTTGTGGAATTAGGTGCAGCAACGGTTGTAGGAATTGATATTTCCAAAAAGATGTTGGAGGTTGCAGAAGCAGAGAATGGACATCCTTCTATTTCCTATATCCATATGCCTATCGAAGAAATATCAAAATTGCATAAAAAGTTTGATATCGTAATCAGCTCTCTTGCGATGCACTATGTTGAAAATTATGAGGCGGTTGTCAGGGATGTGTATCAACTGTTGAAGGATGGAGGCATATTTGTGTTTTCGCAGGAGCATCCGTTGACTACTTGTTTTTCGTCGGGTGACAGATGGACCAAAGATGAAAACGGGAAAAAGCTATATTTAAATCTTATGGATTATGGAGTAGAGGGAGAAAGAGAAACGACATGGTTTGTCGACGGCGTCAAGAAATATCACAGAACATTTTCAACAATGCTCAACACATTGATTCAAGAAGGATTTTCTATAGAAAGCGTGATAGAGCCGCTGCCGACAATTGAAATTCTGGAAAAATATCCGGATTATGCAGATCTTTTTCATAAACCTGATTTTTTGCTGATAAAAGCTGGTAAGAAAAATTGCAGAAACTGTGACTAACTCACAGAGTTTCTGTCAATCATGAGTATAATAAGAGATAACAAAGGAAATGGAAAAAGACCTGATGAATGTCAGGCAGACCATAAATCATTGCAGGAATAGAAAGGATGGAAGAAAAATGGCAGCAATTCAATTAACAAGCGAAACATTTCAAAAAGAAGTATTAGAGGCAAAGGAACCAGTTTTAGTAGATTTTTGGGCACCATGGTGTGGACCTTGCCAGATGGTACTGCCGATCATTGAGGAACTGGCAGAAGAAGTGACAGATGTAAAAATCTGTAAAGTCAATGTAGATGAGCAGATGAAAATTGCAAAGGAATACCGCGTAATGTCCATTCCGACACTGATCTTATTCAAAGATGGTAAGATTGCAAAACAAGAGCTCGGGGCAAAGACAAAAGAAGAGTTACTGGAAATGATCCATGCATAAGTGCTAGGAGAACGAAAGCAGAAACGATGCAAAAAATATGATAAAGCAAGGAAATGTCTAAATAGCTGTAAAAAGCAGGACATTTCCTTTTTGTATTTTGGGAATAGTTTTACAAGCGTATGAAACACCTGATCTAGAAAAATGGTATTTACAGGGTAAGGGAAGTCAGACCGGCGCGGTTGGTGATGTGTACATTTCCGCGAGAAAGTTCGACATATCCTTCGGAGGAGAAATATTTGAGCATCCGGGTGACGACTTCTCTGGCGCTGCCGACGAAGCGTGCAATCTGCTCGTGAGTCATGTGGATCGTGTCGGATTGTTCGTTGGCGGATTCCTCCAAAAGAAAGAGGGCAAGCCGTTTGTCAAAACTCATGAAAAGCACCTGCTGCATTGCCCACATGACGTCGGAGAAACTTTCAGATGCCAGCTTGTAGGCGAAGGCTTCCACATAAATATTTTCCTGCATGATCTGTGAAAAGGCACAGGAATTTGTCTGAAGAAATTCACAGTCGGAAACGGCATCGATATGGACATCGAATGTGATTGACTGAAGAACGCAGGAAGCTGATAGAATACAGATGTCTCCGTCATACAGCCGATAAAGAGTAATTTCCCGCCCATCTTCTGAGAGGATATATACCCGGACAGAGCCTTTTTTAATGAGAAGGACACCGACACAGTCTAAGTCAGCACTGTGGATAGAATCTCCTCTTTCATAGGAGACAGCAGTCGTTCCTCCAATTAGAATATCTTTTTGATGAGGGGATAGTTTGTCCCAGAAAGTAAAATGTGATTTTAAAAGTTGAATATCGTGTTCTGTCATTTGTGTCACGCTCCTTTGCATAGTGGTATTGTACTATGAGATCGAAAAAAGGGCAAATGATTTTGCGGGAAAACTAATAAACAGAAAAATTTCTCATATATTTGATAGTACGGACAGAGCGAAAGGTTCGCTTTGCATCGAAATTTGAAATATGGGAGGAGTTATGCTAGAGAAAATAGGACAAATCAACAGTGTGGTAAATGCGTTCGTATGGGGGCGGGGGATGCTGGTTATTTTCCTTGGCGCCGGAATGCTTTTTACACTGCGAACCGGTTTCTTTCAGTTTAAGGGTTGGAAAGTCTGGATGGGGGATACACTTGGTGCATTGTTTCGTGACCGGAGAGTCAGAAAGGCGCAGGATCATCAGTCTATTTCACAATTTCAATCGTTTTGTACGGCGTTAGCAGCAACGCTTGGCACGGGGAATATTACCGGAGTTGCCACAGCAATTGTGACCGGAGGCCCGGGAGCAGTCTTCTGGATGTGGGTGTCTGCATTCCTCGGGATGATGACAATCTATGCAGAAAATGTGCTCGGGATCAAATATCGTTACAAAAACTCCGAAGGTGCATGGGTTGGGGGTGCGATGGTCTATATGGAGCGGGGACTGGGGGCGAAGTGGCTTGCGGTTTTCTTTTCTATATTTTGTCTTTGCGCCTCTTTTGGAATGGGAAATATGACACAGGCTAATGCGATTGCAAAAGGGCTGAAAACTACATTGAAAATTCCGGAGCAATTTACAGGAATGGCATTAATGGTACTTGTGGCTGTTGTGATTCTCGGTGGTGTTCAGAGAGTCGCGATGGTAGCAGAAAAAATCGTTCCGTTTATGGCGGCATTCTATATTCTGGGAGGTCTTCTTGTCATTGTGATACATTATGAGAGAATTCCGGAAACATTTTTATGGATTTTCGGAGAAGCATTTGGGCTGCGTGCAGTTGGAGGCGGAGTTGCTGGATATGGTGTGAAGATGGCGATGAAAATGGGTATTTCCCGCGGTGTTTTTTCCAATGAGGCCGGACTTGGATCTTCGGTGATGGCACATGCGGCTTCTGACGTAAGCTGTCCGCAGATTCAAGGTATGTGGGGAATGGCAGAAGTGTTCATAGATACGATTGTTGTCTGTACAATCACAGCACTTGTAATACTGACTTCAGGCGTATATGATCCACAGAGATGCATTTCAAACATTGCAGATGGAGTCGAAAACATTGACGGCACGACGTTGACGGGAAATGCCTTTGCAACAGTATTTCCAAATGGGGACAAATTTCTTGCTATCTCCATTGCGCTGTTTGCGTTTGCGACCATCATCGGCTGGGCATATTTTGGAGAGCGGACAGCAGCATATCTTTTTGGAGAACATGCAGTTTTTCCATATAAACTGATCTACATATTGCTTCTTCTGCCGGGATCTGTTCTTGCACCGAAGCTTGTTTGGGAACTGTCTGATACTTTTAACGGGTTGATGGCAATTCCGAACTTGACAGCGTTGATCCTTCTGCATGGAGAGGTCATTCGCATGGCAAAGGAGTATAAAAGAAATCGAAAATAGCTGTAAAGCAAACACAAGAGTATAGCCGTGCCAAGAAGATAAATTTCATAAAATCTTAATAAATCATATCGCCTATCTTAAAGTTCTTTTTGTATAATAAAGTTAGTTCAAAAGAAAGTAATCAATAAGATAAATGGAAGGAATGATTTGTATGAGAAGACAAAGAAAAGGGTTTTTAACATGGATAGCTTCTTTGATCCCGGGAGCGGGAGAGCTTTATATGGGATTTGAGAAGCAGGGAGTCAGTCTAATGATTCTATTTTGGGGAAGCGTGGCACTGATTGCAATGCTTGGCATGGGCTGGCCGATTTTTTTACTGCCGGTTATATGGTTTTACAGTTTTTTCCATGTGCATAACTTAAAGACAATGAACCCGGAAGAATTTTACATGATAGAAGACAGATATTTACTTCACATGGATGAATTGGCGAAAGAGTTTCGAAGCGATAAAAAAGGATTTTTCCAGTCTTACCGTTCTATCATTACGATTCTGATCATTCTGATCGGTGCAACCTTGCTGTGGGATGGAATTTCCTCTCTGATCTATGTCATTTTGCCGGGATTTATGTATGATGTTCTTTGGAATATTGGAAATGTATTGACAAAGGGAGTGGCAGGAGCAGCAATCATTGCAGTCGGAATTTACTTTTTCCGTTGCACAAAAAAAGAAGAAGATCAGTTCCGACAGGAGAAAATGACAAGAAACCAGGAGGAGGCACAGAATTCTGCGGCGAGAGAGTTTATGGCAGGTACTTTTGGAGCAGCCATGAATGAAACAGAAAAAGGGGAAATGTCTTTTTCGGGGAATCCGATGACCGGAGAGCAGGATTTTATGAAAAATGAGGTGCCAGTGTCACAGCCTCTTTTAGGAAACCTGTCGATAGAGGAGAAGGAAGTAGAGGAGAAGGAAGAATCTCCGAAAGATTGTGCATCTGAGCAAGTGGAAAAGTAAATACGATAAAAAACAAACAAAAACTTCAGCAAAGAACCAATTTGAATCTGTCGAATCTTAGAAGAAGGACAGGGCAAAAGAGTTCTTGCTGAAGTTTTTTTGTTGCATCAGAGATATTTTTGAAATGAAATTAAATAATCTTCGTTGTCCATTTTGTGCAGTCCCAAACTTCATTTACCACATCCTGATAGAAGTCAGGCTCATGGCAGATCAGAAGAATGCTGCCGTTGTATTCTTGAAGAGCTCGTTTCAACTCTGCCTTGGCATCCACGTCAAGGTGATTGGTCGGCTCGTCCAAAAGTAAAATGTTTGTCTCTCGGTTGATCAGTTTGCACAGACGTACTTTTGCCTGTTCTCCACCGCTTAACACACGAACCTGACTTTCAATGTGTTTTGTCGTCAAACCACATTTGGCTAGTGCAGAACGGACCTCATATTGGGTGAAAGATGGAAATTCACTCCAGATTTCTTCAATACAGGTCGTTTTATTGTCTGGTGCAGATTCCTGCTCAAAATAACCGATCATAAGATTTTCCCCAAGTTCCACAGAACCTTTCAGAGGATGAATCAGGCCAAGAATGCTTTTTAACAGAGTGGTCTTTCCAATTCCATTGGCGCCGACGAGCGCAATTTTGTGACCGCGCTCCATAGAAAGGGAGAGTGGTTTGGAAAGAGGTTCGTCATATCCGATCACGAGATCTTTCGTTTCGAAAATGTATTTTCCAGGAGTGCGTCCGACTTTGAAGCGAAATTCCGGTTTCGGTTTTTCGGCAGCAAGCTCAATGATATCCATCTTATCCAGTTTTTTCTGGCGGGACATCGCCATGTTTCTTGTGGAAACTCTTGCTTTGTTGCGGGCAACAAAGTCTTTTAGTTCACTGATTTCTTGCTGCTGACGGCGGTAAGCAGCTTCCAGCTGAGATTTTTTGACTGCGTAGACTTCTTGAAAATGATCATAGTCACCGACATAACGATTTAATTCCTGATTTTCCATATGGTAAATGATGTTGACTACTTCGTTTAAAAATGGAATATCATGGGAAATTAAGATAAAGGCATTTTCATAGTCAAGTAAGTAGCGCTTAAGCCACACAATGTGTTCCTCGTCCAGATAGTTTGTTGGCTCGTCGAGAAGCAGGATATCTGGTTTCTCTAAAAGCAGCTTGGCAAGGAGTACTTTTGTGCGCTGTCCTCCGCTTAAATCTGTGACATCTCGCTCCAGACCGATATCAAGTAATCCGAGTGCGCGGGCAACTTCTTCTACTTTAGAGTCAATGATATAAAAGTCCTGAAGTGTCAGGGTATCCTGGATTGTTCCCAGCTCCTCCATCAGCGCTTCCATTTCTTCTGGATCTGCATCGCCGAGAGAGTCGCAGATTTGATTCATTTTCTCCTCCAGTGCAAAGAGATACTGGAATGCCGACTTTAAGACATCACGGATCGTCTGGCCCTTTTCCAGAACTGTATGTTGATCCAGATATCCAGTACGTACATTTTTCGCCCACTCAATCTTTCCCTCATCTGGCTGTAATTTTCCGGTTACAATATTCATAAAAGTGGATTTTCCTTCTCCGTTTGCACCGACAAGTCCGATATGCTCACCTTTTAACAGTCGGAAAGAAACATCTTCAAAAATCGCACGGTCCCCAAAGCCGTGAGATAAATGTTCTACATTTAAAATACTCATAAAATAGCTCCTCAATTCTTTTGTTCTTTTGTCAGTTAGATATCATTGTACAGGATAAAATATTTTTTGTCATTAAGAAAGTAAAGAATTCTTAGGATTATAAGAAAAGTTGGAGATTTTAGAAAAGAACCGTATGTATGTCAGCATCGGAGAGGTTTCCAAACACAGAAAGCCGCCTCTCCGGCTTCGGTACAGTGATGCAGCAGGGGAGGCGGCTGAAAAAAATTAGTGCATTGTCGGTTGGGTCAGAATGGATTTGACATGATTTACTTCTTGTTCCGTTGCCTTTGCAGCAGGGACATAGTAACTTTTCTGGCGTGCGACTTCATACAGTTTCTCCTGTGACATTTCACAAGAATTTCGGATCTGTTTCAGACATTGTTTTAATTCTTTATTCTCTGTCTGTGGAATCATTTCTCCAAACATTTTTAATTCTCCGTTGATACCTACCAGTGCATCTGCGACCATTGTTTTTTCGTTCATTTTGATGTCCTCCTTATAAAAATCTCATCAGTTCCTGTTTGTTTTTCATTGCACTGTCTGCAGCATCCTGGAACAATTTTTTGATTTCGGGATCGGTTGTCTGAGAAGCATAATCTGTCATTTTGCAGTGTGTTGTGTCATATCCTCCGATCAAATGACGGAGATTTTGTAAATCTAAGATAGAAATATCAGCCATTGTTAAGCCCTCCTCAAGTTTTTCATATTACGTTTCCCTGTCTAGTATGGCAGAAAGACAGAAGATTATACATCTTGGAAAAGAAGTTAAAAATATCTGTCATTGTGTTTGCAAATTGAAAAAATGTGCTATAATGTATGGTAAATGGAAGTAGAAGATGTATTTTTTAACAGAAGTCTTTACTTTTTTGCTAGAAGATGATAGAATACAAAGGCATTTAAGTAAGACAGACAATCGCAGCTGCAATCACCGAAAGGTGGCAGGTGAGGAAAGTCCGGGCTTCACAGGGCAGGATGCCGGATAACGTCCGGTGGAGGTGACTCCAAGGCTAGTGCAACAGAAATATACCGCCGGTCATCTGGCCGGTAAGGTTGGAAGGGCAGTGTAAGAGACTACCGCCTCTCTGGTAACAGCGAGGGCATATGTAAACCCCATCCGAAGCAAGACCGAACGAAAACAATGTGGCGGCCCGTCACGTTTTAGGTAGGTCGCTTGAGCCTTCCGGTAACGGCAGGCCTAGATAGATGATTGTCCAACGACATAACCCGGCTTATCGTCTTGCTTAATGCTTTTTGATTTTACAGGAGGGACCGACTATGGGAAAAGGTAGAATCAATTACAGAAGAATCAAAGAATCTGAGTTGTCTGTGTCACTGTTTGCTGACTTTGACCGCTATCAGGAAGTAAATCGCTGTTGGCGGAAGGAAGACGGTGAATGGGTATTGAAGGACATCGTATTTAACGAACAGTGGAGTGATAGTGACTATCGGTATCTGACGGAGTGTCTGATCCACACGATACAGACAGGAGGAGTTGTCTTCGGTGCGTTTGTGGAGGAACGCCTGAAGGGATTTGCATCGGTAGAACACGAGTTTTTCGGACAGGAGAAGCAGTATTTGGAACTGACCAGTATACATACTTCTTATGATTGCAGAAACAGAGGAATTGGACGACAGCTTTTTACAAGGTGCGTGGAAGCTGCAAGAAAAATGGGCGCAAAGAAGTTATACATTTCTGCACATTCCTGTGAGGAGACACAGGCATTTTACAAAGAAATGGGATGTGTGGAGGCAGTCGAGTATAATCAGAAGAGCGTGGAGAAAGAACCGTGTGATTGCCAGTTGGAATTTGTATTATAATTGCAATTGTGAATAATAGAACAGAAAAAAGGTGCTCCTTTTCGGGCAGACAGGCAATAGATTTTTTGCCTGTCGTTCGAAGAGGAGCACCTTTTTGTTACAAAGGAAATCCTTTTGGAATCCAATGCAATAAAAATATATTCAATTAGTGATTTTTTCTGTCGTATTTTTCTTCACAGTATTTGCAGCGGTATACTTCTTTTTCCGAATCAGTCAGAACAAATACATGCTCCAATTCCTGCTCAATGGAAGTGATACAGCGAGGATTTTTACACTTGATCACATTTGTGATTTCTTTTGGGAGTTCCAGACGCTTTTTCTCAACAACTTTGTCATTCTGGATGATATTGATCGTGATATTGTGATCGATGAATCCGAGAATGTCAAGATCAATGATGTCGATCGGACACTCAATCTTCATAATATCTTTCTTTCCCATTTTGTTGCTTCTTGCATTTTTGATGATTGCGACACAGCAATCCAACTTGTCCAGGCGAAGGTAGTGATAGATATCCATGCTTTTTCCTGCCTGAATATGGTCTAATACAAATCCTTCTGAGATACTGCTGACATTTAATGTATTGTTTTCCATGATAAACTCCTTTCTGCCGTCTAAACTTCGATTTCTAAAAGTGTGAGAATCAGCGCCATGCGGACATAGACACCGTACTGTACCTGTTTGAAATAAGCGGCGCGAGGGTCTTTGTCCACTTCCACGGAAATCTCATTGACTCTAGGCAGTGGATGAAGTACAAGCATATCTTCTTTTGCCAGAGACATTTTGGCAGCATCTAAAATATAGAAATCTTTCATGCGGACATAGTCTTCCTCGTTGAAGAAACGTTCTTTCTGAACACGTGTCATGTAGAGGAGATCCAGTTCTGGCATTGCCTCTTCCAGATTGATGACTTCTTTGTAAGGGATGTTATTCTTATCTAACACATCTTTGCGGATATAGCTTGGAAGGCGAAGTTCTTCCGGGGAAATCAGGACGAACCGTACATTTTCGTAGCGCACAAGAGCGTGGATCAGAGAATGGACTGTTCTTCCGAATTTTAAATCACCGCAAAGTCCGATTGTAAGATTTCCAAGGCGTCCCTTTAACGAGCGGATTGTCAGAAGGTCTGTCAATGTCTGTGTTGGATGCTGGTGTCCGCCGTCCCCTGCGTTGATGACCGGGATGGAAGAGTGGCGGCATGCAACCATCGGAGCGCCTTCCTTTGGATGGCGCATTGCACAGATGTCCGCGTAGCAGGATACCATGCGGATCGTGTCGGATACACTCTCTCCCTTGGAAGCAGAGCTGGAGTCAGCGGAAGAAAATCCGAGGATGCTTCCACCGAGATTTAACATAGCTGCCTCGTGGCTTAGTCTTGTGCGGGTACTTGGCTCATAAAAGAGAGTGGCAAGCTTCTTCCCGTCACATGCATGTGCATATTTGTCTGGATGTGCTTCGATATCATTGGCAAGATCTAATAATTTGTCTAATTCTTCTACGGTAAAGTCCAAAGGACTCATTAAGTGTCTCATAACTTCCTCCTATTTGTATGTTAATAATTCAGAAACAGTCTTTCTCTTCGGTGGTTCCGGGGAAATGTCCGGATATCCGACTGCAATCAGAGCTGCAAGCTCTTGCTCCTCAGGGATGTTGAGAAGGTTGCGGATACCATCTTCGTCAAAAATTCCCATGATGACTGTTCCAAGTCCGGCTTCATGCGCTGCAAGACAGAAACTCTGACAGGCAATTCCTGCGTCAAACATCTGCCAGCGGTCTCCTTTTTTCGTGGAGTAAGAACCGTCGCGTTCAAACCCAGAGCGCCCCTTTACCATCGTTACCGCAACTAACATGGATAACTGACTGACAATATTAGAATTGTAGGAAGGGGTATAATCATCAGCGATTTTTTTGAGAATGGAAGAGTCTTCAATCGCGATATAGCGAGTGATCTGTGTGTTCTTCCAAGATGGAGAATAAGATGCAGTTGAAATAATAGATTCTAACAAAGTGTGATCGATTGGATCAGGTTTGTACTTTCGAATGCTTCGTCGTGTCTGAATACATTGCGTTGTGTCCATAATAAGAGCCTCCTGCATATTGAATTATTTTATTTATCATATAATAAAATGACAAGATTTTCAAGTACAAAAAGGGAGGCTTTATGGGAATCAATGTGATCGCTCTGACTTGGAAAGGAGTCTTTCAAAGAAAAGTCCGGCGCCAAACCATAGTGGGGCATAGTCGAGGCGGATCAGACCGCAGATATTCCATCTGGCATTGCTGTAATCCCATGGACAGAGATCGTATTTTTTTAAAAGAGAGCCGGAACAGAACTCGCCTAGAAAAATCAGGCATGCATAAATACTGCCGCGGAGCATCACACTTTTTCCGCGCAACATCTCAAAGAGAGGCGTCAGTATGCTTGCCATTCCGTAGATTGGGAACATCCAGACGGAAGTTTTCCCTGATAATTTGTAGTCTCTGTGAAAAAGAGAATGCAGGCTTGTAAAAAGGATTTCCATGCACCAGCCTGCTGTGCCGCATAAGATAAATTTATTTTTCATAGTAACAGTATTTTCCAAAATCTAGATTTTATCCAGAAATTGTAATATAATAGGAAAAATACAAAGTGCAGGACAAAGAAGCCGGAGAGCTTTCTGCGACAGCATAGTTTGGTAAAAAAGATAATGAGGTGAAAGACAGATGATACCATTAAGTGAAATCAGAGAACAACTGGATGAAATTGACAGCCAGATTGTGAGATTATATGAGAAGCGAATGGAATTGTGCACAGAGGTAGGACTCACAAAGATCGCATCAGGTAAGAAAGTATATGACAAGGAGAGAGAGATGCAGAAGTTGGCGACACTCTCACAGATGGCATCCAATGAATTTAATCAGAGAGGAATCACCGAACTGTATGAACAGCTGATGGCAATGAGCAGAAAACTCCAGTATCAGATTCTGACAGAGCATGGAGTGATCGGGAAGACGGCATTTATTGGGATTGATTCCCTCGATAAGAAAGGTGCCAGACTTGTATTCCAGGGTGTGGAAGGGGCATACAGTCAGGCGGCGCTCCACAGCTATTTCGGGGAGGAGTGTGACAGCTTTCATGTGCAGACGTTCCGTGACGCGATGGAAACATTGGAGGATGGACTTGCGGATTATGCAGTACTTCCTATTGAAAATTCATCTGCAGGGGCTGTGAGTCAGGTATATGATTTACTTGTTGAATTTGAAAACCACATTGTAGGGGAAATTGTACTTCCAATCCGACATATGCTTGCAGGGCTTCCGGGAACAAAAATAGAAGAAATTGAGTGTGTATATTCTCATCCACAGGGGCTGATGCAAAGTGCCAGATTTTTAGATGAGCATCGGAACTGGCAGCAGATCAGTGTGGCAAATACAGCAATCGCAGCACAGAAAGTGCTAAAGGAGCAGAAGAAGACACAGGCAGCGGTATGCAGTGAGTATGCAGCAAAGATCCATCATCTGGAGATTCTGAAAGAGGGAATCAATGATAACAGTAATAATTCTACTCGCTTTATCATTGTCTCTAATCAGAAGGTATATTTGAAACAGGCGGGAAAGATCAGTATCTGCTTTGAGATACCACATGAGAGCGGGTCTTTGTATCACATCCTCTCTCATTTTATTTACAATAATCTGAATATGACAAAGATCGAATCAAGACCGATTGAAGGACGGACATGGGAATATAGGTTCTTTGTGGACTTTGAAGGAAATCTTAACGATGCCGCTGTAAAAAATGCCATCCGTGGTATCCGGGAAGAAGCGAGAAATCTCAAGATACTTGGAAACTATTAAGGTGAGAAGAGCTCAGAGGTGATATTTCCGGTGTTGATTTCTTTGTAAGATATCAAAAAAAGATATAAGTGCACAAAAAAATATAAAAATACAGCAAAAAAATATGGAAAATGCACAGTGAAAATGATATAATACCGATAAATCAACACAACGGAGGAAAGCCTATGAGAAAATGGAAAAAAGCAGGTACGATAGGATTGATTGTAGTAATGCTCTGTGTATCTGGAGCTGGATGTAAGAAGAAAGCAACCCCGGAACGTCTTTTTAAAGATATGGCCAAGAATGGTGAGACGATTGAGTCTATCTCGGGAAAGATGACTGCGAATATGGAATTTGCGGTAGAAGGTCAAAGTGTGGGGATGAAAATGGATTTTGATCTCGCATCGGTAGAAAAGTCAGAAGGGTTCCAGATGGAAGGAAAGCTCTTGATGGATATTGCAGGCACAGAGGTTTCGATGGATATGTCGAATTATCAGGTAAAAGAAGATGATGGGCTGATGAGCTATACTTATGTGAATAACATGTGGACGAAATCACCTGTGGAAAGTGGAGAGGAAGAAACCACATTGAATGCGGGTATGGTGGAAGAATTGACAAAGCAGGCAAAGGCATTTACCTTATCAGAAGAACTCGTGACCGTAAATGGAAAAGAATGCTTTGAGCTTAAGGGAGATATTGGTGGTGAATTTGCAACAGATGTGTTGGGAGAAGATATGCTGGATGCTTTTGGAATGGGAGGAGCAGTATCGGAGGAAGAATTGAAAGAACTGGAGATCCCGTGTACTATCACTGTATATAAGAAAGAGATTCTTCCTGCAAGCATTTTTATTGATATGAAAGATGTACTCATGACAGCAATGGAAGAAAGCGGAGAGATGGAGATCCAGGAACTGAATCTGGAAATGACTTTTGATGAGTATAATAAAGTGAAAGAAATCAAACTTCCAAAAGAAGCAAAAGAAGAAGCCATAGATGCAGATGGAAGCATCAATGGATTGCTGGGAGGAGAGATGGGAGAAGATCTCGAAGAAGATACAGAGGAAGAGGTCGAGAAGGAAGACACTGCAGATGTGGATGAGACAGAAAAGAAGGGAACCGTTTCCTGGGAATCCTTAGAGCTGAATGTAAGTGGAAAAACAGTGACGCTTCCGTGTAAGGTTTCAGAATTAGAGGCAGCAGGCTTAAAGGTTGATGCCGAAGAAGTACCGGCAGATAAGATGGTGAAACCGGGGGAAACAGAATTTCCAATGTTGAAGGACAAAAATGGAAATCAGGTAGGCGTGTATTGTGAAAATACAGGAGATAAGGATGCAAAAGTGTCAGATTGCACTTTGACCGGATTCTATATCACAAGCCGTGATGGAGAGGGCATTGTTGATATTGCACTTCCGGGAAATGTCCGCCTTGGCATGACAGAGGCTGAATTACTTGAAAAATATGGAGAGCCGAGGGAAAAATCAGAAGACACTAAGACTGGAATTCTCACTTACAGTTGGGACGATGAATTATTTACACGTTCTTTGGGAATTGAATTTGACAAAGATTCTAAGAAGATTATTAGTATTATGATCGATATCTGGGACTATTAATTAGAACAAGAAGGAAATGAAAAAACTGTCGCATCAGAGAAAACCGATGCGGCAGTTTTGTTTTTTTTTGAGCTTTTGAACATATGTCATTTAATCAGTCTTCCAGCTGCTTGATCTGTGAAATATCTGAGTCGATCATCAGTGAGTAGTTGGTATAATATACGACAAATCCAGGTTTTCCTCCCTTTGGTTTTTTGACATGTTTTTTTTCAATATAATCGATCTCAATCTTTTCACTTCCGCGGTTCTTCGAATAGTACGCGGCGAGTTTTCCAGCTTCCTCGAAGGTACGGTCCGGCAATTCTTCTCCGTTTGTCTTTACAATGACGTGAGAGCCAGGGATTCCTTTGGCATGGAACCACCAGTCATTTCCAGAGGCAAAGTGGAAAGTAAGTTCTTCATTTTGAAGATTGTTTTTGCCGACATAAATATGATAGCCATCACTGGAGAGATAATGGAACGGCTTGCTTGTAATCTTTACTTTCTTTTTCGTAAATTTCCGGCGGATGTAGCCGGATTCAATCAATTCTTCTTTGATCTGTGTCAGATCATCTTCGCTGAGTGCAATATCGAGCGCATTGCTGACAGACTCTAGATAGGAAATATCATCTCTTGTCTCCTCAATCAGAGAAGTCAGTGCCTCGAACGTCCGTTTTTGCTTATTGTATTTCTCAAAATATTTCAGTGCATTTTCCTGTGGCGTCTTTGTGCTGTCCAACGGAATTGTGATCATTTCATTTGTGTAATAATTCAGCGCTTCCAGCTTTTTCGCACCAGGCTCCAGATTGTAGCCATAGGTGTGGATCAGTTCCCCGTAGACCTTGAATTTTTCACGGTTTTCTGTGTCTCGGAGTTGTTTCGCCTGTAAGTCATATTTTTTGCGGTTCCGCTCTAGGGCAGTCTGCACGACACGGCGAAGGTCGACAGATTTCTGGCGGATGCGGGTCAGTGTATTCTTTTCTGCATAATAGTCTTCCAGCAGGCGTGAAATGGAGTCATATTCTTTTCTGATGTACTGGGAGAAGTGTGTCAGTGGAAGTGCACTGAATTCCTTCGGCTCTGCACCATGATAATAGATTGCCGGAGAAAAATGTCCGGCAGACACTTCCTCAAAGTACAATGTAAACTGACGGTAAAGGTGTGTCAGGAGATCTTCGGAGAGTTCTCTTGGCGTGAGTGAAGAGTCGATTCCGGAGAGATAACAGATCTCTTCGGCGACGACAGGGCTGATGCCGGTAAAACTTGTATAGACTGCTTTGGCAAGCGGCATCGGTTTTTCGGTCAGTACCCGTTGAAATTCTGCAAAAGACACCGAGAGAGGATCGGACTTTTCCATCGTATCCGGAATAAAATATGTGCGTCCCGGTAAAACTTCCCGGACAGAACTCATCTGGGACGATACATGTTTGATACTGTCAATGATCGTTCCGTCCTCATTACAGAAAATGATATTACTGTGTTTCCCCATGATCTCCACAATCAATTCTTTTTTACAGAGATCTCCAAGCTCGTCGAGATGTTCGATTTCAAAATGGATGATCCGTTCCAGTTTTGGCTGCCAGATTTTCGTAATGCGCCCGTTGTTGATATGTTTGCGAAGCAGCATACAGAAATTCGGGGCAGTCATTGGACTTGGTTTGTTTCCCTCTGTCAGATAGATTAGCGGCAGCGAAGCGCTGGCAGAGATACTGAGCCTGCGCTGTCCACCGGGTGTCTTGATTGTCAGCAGTAATTCATCTGTCTCAGGCTGAGCGATTTTGTTGATTCTTCCATCGAGCAGATTTCTATTTAATTCGTGTACAATATTTGCGATTGTAATTCCATCAAAAGCCATATGTAATTCCTCTTTTCTTAAATGTGATCAGGTGTATGAAAATGAAAGATTCCATGGACACCGGCAGGCAGAATGGCTGCCTGGACATTTCTGTAATAGTATACCATGACTTTTGGATGAGGTAAAGAATTGCGATTGACGATAAAGAGTAAATCCATTATAATAAAGTCTAGCAAAAAAGACCGAAAGAAAAAGTAAAGAGGGCAGAAATTATGATAAAAAGTATGACGGGTTTTGGACGGTGTGAGATCGCAGAGTCAGAACGTAAATTTATTGTTGAGATGAAGGGGGTGAACCACCGGTATCTTGATGTAAATATCCGTATGCCGAAAAAGTTGAATTTCTTCGAGTCGGCAATCCGTACGCTTTTAAAGAAATATGTGCAGCGTGGGAAAGTAGATATTTTCATTACTTATGAAGATATGTCAGAAGGGCAGATCTCATTAAAATATAATGAATCCCTGGCAGCAGAATATCTTAGATATTTCCGGGAGATGTCAGAGAAGTTTTCGCTGGAAAATGATATTCGTGTATCAACACTCTCAAGATATCCGGAAGTGTTTACGATGGAAGAGCAGACCGTAGATGAAGAAGAAATCTGGAATGGGTTGAGCAAAGCATTGGAAGGAGCATGCCGCCAGTTTGTGGAGACGAGAAGTATGGAAGGGGAACATCTAAAGAAAGATTTGATTCAGAAATTAGATGGAATGCTCGAAAAAGTGACTTATATCGAAGAACATTCTCCGCAAATCGTTGCAGATTACCGCGCGAAGCTGGAAGCAAAGATGAAGGAACTGCTTACCGATACACAGATTGACGAAGGAAGAATTGCAGCAGAAGTTGTAATCTTTGCAGATAAGATTTGTACCGATGAGGAAGTTGTACGCCTGAGAAGCCATATTGAACATATGAAGCAGACACTGGAAGAAGCCGAAGGAATCGGAAGAAAGCTGGATTTCATCGCGCAGGAGATGAACCGGGAGGCAAATACTATTCTGTCTAAGGCGAACAATCTGGAGATTTCAAATCGGGCGATCGATCTGAAGACCGAGATTGAGAAAGTAAGAGAACAGATTCAGAACATAGAGTAAAAAACAGAAGAAACAGCTATCAAATAGCGAACAGAGAATTGTGAGGAAGAACAGATGGAACAGAAAGGAATCTTAATTGTAGTTTCCGGATTTTCGGGAGCGGGCAAAGGAACATTGATGAAGGGACTTTTGGAAAAGTATGATAATTATGCACTTTCGATTTCTGCCACAACGAGAAAACCGCGCGAGGGAGAAGAGGAAGGAAAGGCATATTTTTTCAAAGAAACTGAAGAATTTGAAAAAATGATTGCACAAGATGAACTTATAGAGTATGCTAGATATGTAAATAATTATTATGGCACACCGCGCGCATATGTCGAAGAACAGTTGTCGAAAGGGAAGGATGTCATTCTGGAAATTGAAATCCAAGGGGCATTGAAAGTGAAAGAGAAGTTCCCGGAGACACTGTTATTGTTCGTGACTCCGCCGAGTGCTGCTGTATTAAAGGAGCGGCTGGTAGGGCGCGGAACGGAGACAATGGAAGTGATCGAATCCCGCATGCAGAGAGCCGCAGAAGAAGCTGAGGGTATGGAGGCATACGACTATCTGATCGTCAATGATGATCTGGACACCTGTATCGAGGAGATGCATCAGATCATTCAGGGAGAGCACAGAAGAAGTTTTCGTAACCGACAGTTCATGGCTCAGATCAAAGAAGAATTAGATGAAAATTTGAAAGGAGAATCATAGAATGTTACATCCATCTTATACAGACTTAATGAAAGTCGTAAACCAGGACGTAGAAGAAGGGGCTACAAAGATTGTCAACAGCCGTTATTCTATTGTACTTGCAACAGCAAAGAGAGCAAGACAGATCATCGGAGGAGAGATGCCGCTTGTCCGTGCAAAAGACGGAGAGAAGCCGCTTTCTATCGCAATTGATGAGTTGAACAAAGGGAAAATCAAGATCATCGCAGAGGATGATTCTAACGAATAGAACCGCAGAGGCAGATGCATAGGTATCTGCCTTAATAAATATGTAGGAGAAAATAGCAGATGAATATATTATTTGTATCACTGGGATGTGATAAGAATCTGGTAGATACCGAGGTGATGCTGGGCATGCTGGCATCGAGAGGTTATCAGATGGTAGAAGATGAGAGTGAGGCAGACATTATCGTCATCAACACCTGCTGCTTTATTCACGATGCAAAGGAAGAGAGTATCCAGACGATTTTGGAGATGTCAGAATTGAAAAAAGAAGGCAGACTGAAGGCACTCATTGTGACCGGCTGTCTTGCTCAGCGTTACCAGCAGGAGATTATTGATGAGATTCCAGAAGTGGATGCAGTCCTTGGAACAACTTCTTACGATAAGATTTTAGATGCCGTAGATGAAGCGCTGGAAGGACATCATTATCTGAAAATGACAGATATAGATGCACTTCCGACAGTAGATAGTAAAAGGCTTGTGACAACAGGAGGACATTTCGCTTATCTGAAGATTGCAGAAGGGTGTGACAAACACTGTACATACTGTATTATCCCGAAGATCCGCGGAAATTTCCGCAGTGTTCCGATGGAACAGCTGGTTCGTGAGGCGGAAGAACTTGCGGAGCAGGGGGTAAAGGAATTGATTCTTGTGGCGCAGGAGACAACGCTTTACGGAAAGGATCTTTACGGAGAAAAATCACTTCATAAACTGTTGAAGGAATTATGTAAAATTGCGGGAATCCGTTGGATTCGTGTTTTATATTGTTATCCGGAGGAGATCACAGACGAATTGATCCAGGTAATGAAAGAGGAGAGCAAAATCTGCCATTATCTAGACCTGCCGATCCAACATGCAAGCGATGGCATTTTAAAGAGAATGGGACGCCGGACTTCCAAAGCACAGTTGATCGAGATCATTGAAAAATTAAGAAGAGAGATTCCGGATATTACACTGCGTACAACATTGATTACCGGATTTCCGGGAGAGACCGAAGAGCAGCATGAGGAATTGATGGATTTTGTAGATCAGATGGAGTTTGACAGGCTTGGCGTATTTACTTATTCTCCGGAGGAGGATACTCCGGCAGCAACGATGCCGGATCAGATTGAGGAGAGCGTCAAAGAGGACCGTCAGGCGGAACTGATGGAGCTTCAGCAGGATATCGCGTTTGAGCAGGCAGAAGATATGATCGGAAGAGAAGTGCTCGTGATGATCGAAGGAAAGATTGCCGATGAAAATGCATATGTTGGAAGAACTTACAAAGATGCACCGAATGTTGATGGATTGATCTTTGTAAATACCGATGAAGAGCTGATGTCCGGGGATTTTGCAAGAGTAAAAGTGACTGGGGCACTGGAATATGATTTGATAGGAGAGATAGTATAATGAATTTACCAAATAAGCTGACGGTTGTCCGTGTATTGATGATCCCGTTTTTTGTATGGTTCATGCTTCCGTCCCTCGGTGGAGAGATGGCGGCAAGTAAGTGGATCGCACTTGCGATTTTCTGTATTGCAAGTCTGACAGATCTTTTAGATGGAAAAATTGCGCGGAAATACAACCTTGTGACAAATTTCGGAAAATTTATGGATCCGCTGGCAGACAAACTGCTTGTCGGTGCGGCAATGATCTGTCTTGTAGAGATGGGAAGACTTCCGGCGTGGATCGTCATTGTGATTATCAGCCGTGAATTTATCATCAGTGGATTCCGCCTGATCGCTTCGGACAATGGAATTGTAATCGCGGCAAGTTACTGGGGCAAGTTTAAAACCGTGTTCCAGATGGCGATGATCATTGTATTGATCGCGGCATTTGAAGGAAGTGTATTCGCAGTAGTGGAACAGATTCTTATCTGGGTGTCATTGATCCTGACAATCGTATCTCTGGTAGATTATATTAGGAAGAATAAAGAAGTGCTGACACAGGGCGGCATGTAAGAAGATGGAAAGATTGTGCTGCCAAAAGGGCGGACAATCTTTCTTTTCGATTCAGGCAAAGAAAATCTAATATTGAGGAATGCCAAGATTCCGAAAGGGCGGAAAAGCATAGTTGTTTTCAGAGAGTTCTTTGTCAGTGCAAGGTTGATGAGGATGATTAGTTGTAGAGCAGAAAGAAGGAAAATAAAATGAGTCTGGAAGAAAGAATCGTAGAAAAACTGGAAAAGAGAGGTCTGTATCTGACCACCGCAGAGTCCTGCACGGCAGGGCTTTTGGCAGGGCGCATCATGAATGTGTCGGGGGCTTCGTCAGTCTATAAAGAGGGATATATCACTTATGCCAATGAATCGAAAGAAAAACTGCTGCATGTGCGGCATGAAACTTTGGAACAATATGGGGCGGTCAGCACACAGACGGCAGAGGAGATGGCAGAGGGCGCTGCAAAGGCAGCAGGAGCGGATGCGGCGCTCAGCGTGACCGGGATTGCAGGACCACTTGGCGGAACGAAAGAAAAGCCGGTAGGACTTGTCTATATCGGCTGTTATCTATGTGGAAGAACTGTCACAAAAGAGTGCAGATTTCATGGGACAAGGCAGGAAAACAGAAATGCATCGGTGGAGGAGGCACTCAAACTTCTGGAAAAGCAGTTGGAAGAGGAGTCTTCGACAAAATAGTGGAAAAATTATTGTGAAAAGTGACAAGGAACGACAGTTTTTTTCATCTTTCCCACATGGGAGTGTCGAAATATGAAAAAAAGTGAAAAAGATATAGACGAAATCGGAAGTTTATGAGAAAATATAACATATATGTGATGTTAAAGTTATAACAATCATCATAAGTAAAATCATACATATTTGAAAGGAGTCTTAACATGATTTATTCACATGAAGTACAAACAATGTGTCCGGTAGCTCAGGGCGTTAATCACGGACCAGCTCCAATCCCAGAAGAAGCAAAATGGGTACAGGCAAAGGAAGTAAAAGATATTTCCGGATTAACACATGGTGTGGGCTGGTGTGCACCACAGCAGGGAGCCTGTAAGCTGACATTGAATGTAAAAGACGGTATTATTCAAGAAGCATTAGTAGAGACAATCGGATGTTCAGGAATGACTCACTCAGCAGCGATGGCTTCTGAGATCCTTCCGGGAAAGACAATTTTAGAAGCACTTAACACAGACTTAGTCTGTGATGCAATCAATACAGCTATGAGAGAACTTTTCTTACAGATCGTATACGGAAGAACTCAGAGTGCATTCTCAGAAGATGGACTTCCAGTAGGTGCTGGTCTTGAAGACTTAGGAAAAGGACTTCGTTCTCAGGTTGGTACAATGTACGGTACATTAGCAAAAGGTCCTCGTTATCTTGAAATGGCAGAAGGATATGTAACAGGTATCGCTTTAGATGCTGACAATGAAATCATTGGTTACCAGTTCGTAAGCCTCGGAAAATTAACAGACTTTATCAAAAAAGGTGATGACCCTAACACAGCATGGGAAAAAGCAAAAGGACAGTATGGACGTGTGGATGATGCAGTGAAGATCATCGACCCAAGAGCTGAATAGTCTGCTTCGTTAGTAAATAGAGAAAAATCAGGAGGACGTAGAAAATGGCTTTATTTGAATCATATGAAAGACGTATTGACAAGATCAATAGCGTATTGAACAGCTATGGTATCGCTTCTATCGAAGAAGCTGAAAAAATTACAAAAGACGCTGGATTAAATGTTTACGATCAGGTAAAAGGAATTCAGCCGATCTGTTTTGAAAATGCATGCTGGGCTTACATCGTAGGTGCTGCAATCGCAATCAAAAAAGACTGCAGAAAAGCTGCTGACGCTGCTGCTGCAATCGGAGAAGGTCTTCAGGCTTTCTGTATCCCAGGTTCTGTTGCTGACCAGCGTAAAGTAGGTTTAGGACATGGTAACTTAGGAAAGATGTTATTGGAAGAAGATACAGATTGTTTCGCATTTCTTGCAGGACACGAATCTTTCGCAGCTGCTGAAGGTGCAATCGGTATCGCTGAGAAAGCAAACAAAGTTCGTAAAAAACCATTAAGAGTTATCTTAAATGGTCTTGGAAAAGATGCAGCACAGATCATCTCAAGAATCAACGGATTTACATACGTTGAGACAGAGATGGATTACCATACAGGAGAAGTAAAAGAAGTATTCAGAAAATCTTACTCTGACGGACTTCGTTCCAAAGTAAACTGCTACGGAGCAAATGACGTAACAGAAGGTGTTGCAATCATGCACAAAGAAGGTGTTGACGTATCTATTACAGGTAACTCAACAAACCCGACACGTTTCCAGCACCCAGTAGCAGGTACATACAAAAAAGAATGTATCGAACAAGGTAAGAAATATTTCTCAGTAGCTTCTGGTGGTGGTACAGGACGTACACTTCATCCAGATAACATGGCTGCTGGTCCTGCTTCTTACGGTATGACAGATACTATGGGACGTATGCACTCTGATGCTCAGTTTGCCGGATCTTCATCTGTTCCTGCACACGTAGAAATGATGGGACTGATCGGAGCAGGTAACAACCCGATGGTTGGTATGACAGTTGCTGTTGCTGTAAGTATTCAGGAAGCAGCTGAGAACGGAAAGTTCTAAGAAACAGCGTATTTTCAAGGATTGTTCAGTGTGGGCATCCAGTGAAAACCTTGTGAATCTTACTACATAATACACAAGTAATACACGGGTAATACACAAGGATATGCAGAGGTAATACACAAATTTAAATAAAAGAAAATGCTATACTGGGATAATTTCCGGCATAGCATTTTCTTTTTTAGTATTTAATTTTTCTGGATCAGAATAATATGCGGCTGTCATCCAAAAAGTTTCTAGATTATTTTACGAATCCCCACTCAACGGAGGAAATGCCGGTCATGGACCGGCATGTTATGAAAAAGAAAAAGTTTTATCTATATAAAAAAGGTGTTGTCCTTTGTTTGATTACTATCATACAAAGGAAATGTGACAAAATTGTGATGAAAAAACAAGAAAATGATGAACAAATGGAAAAGAAATTTGCAATCGTGAAAAACGGTGCTAAAATGGAAGAAAAAGCAAAAGATACAATGGGAGGTGGCAGAATGCAGTATGAAGGACAAATTTGCAGGGCGCCGATGGAGCGGGGATCTTATATGCTCCCGGTCGCGGTCGGATGCTCTTATAACGCATGTAAGTTTTGCACACTTTTTAAACATTTACAGTATCGGGAATTGCCGATTGCACAGATTGAGGAGGAATTGCAAAGAGTAAAAGGGCTGAATGGAAGGCCGAGGAGAGTGTTTCTTGGGGATGGAAATGCATTTGGAATGAAGACGGAGAGGCTTCTTAAGATTTTGAAACTGGTTCGCGAGTATTTTCCGGATGTCACGGAGGTGAATATGGATGCTACCGTGACAAATATTCAGGAGAAGAGCGATGTAGAATTGAAGAAGCTATGGGAAGCTGGAGTGCGGCATTTGTATCTTGGAATCGAGAGCGGACTTCCGGATGTGCTGGAATGGATGCATAAAGATCATACGCTGGAGGAAGCATATACAGCGATTGATAGGATTAAACGTGCGGGAATGATCTATGATGCCCATATTATGACTGGAGTTGCGGGAAGAGGCAGGGGGACGGAAAATGCAGAGAAGACGGCGGAGTTTTTAAATGTGACAAGACCGAGGCATGTAATTAATTTTTCAATGTTTTTGCATCAGGAGGCACCGTTATACCGTGACATCGAGCAGAGAAATTTTTTGCCGGCAGATGAGCTGGAAAATTTGATGGAGGAAAAATGTCTTTTGGAACATTTGCAGGTGGATGGGTTAAAGTATGATGGTTTCCATGATTTTGTACAGTTCCGTGTCAGAGGAACCTTTCCGGAGGACCGGGAGAAGATGCTTCGGAAAGTGGAAGAGGCAATTGAGAAAAATAAAAAAGAAAAGCCGGTTTTTGCAGTGATTTAAGGTGATTTTTCAGAAAAATTATGTTATACTGTATCACAAGTGAAGCGTTGCAGAAGAATTTTATCTGTGGCGATGTGACAAATAGAAAAAGGAGGCATTACAACGATGTATGCAGAATTTGATGAAAGTTTAGTAACAGGAAATGAGATGATCGATTCCCAGCACAAAGAGTTGATCGCAAAGATTAATTTACTTGTAGAGAGTTGTGAGAAAGACGGTGGAAAGGTTGCAGCGATCAAGATGTTAGATTACCTTGCGGAGTACACAGAATTTCATTTTAATGCAGAGGAAAAGCTGCAGGAGGAAATTGAATATCCGGGAATCGAGGAGCACAAAAAGCAGCACCAGGAATTATATCGTGTAGTAGACGAACTTCACGAGATGTTAGAGGAGCAGGAAGGACCGACAGAAGAGTTTGTAGAGCAGGTAAATAGAAATGTGATTCAGTGGCTTTACAAACATATCAAAGGTTTTGACCGTTCCGTAGCTGAGTATAAAAATTTAAGAAAGAGCAGTGAACTTTTGTAGGAACACAGGAATAGAAAGGATTGCAGGCATCGAAATAGTAGATGCTGCAATCCTTTTTGCTGTCTGAAGACTTATTTGAAAAACAGAAAAATATATGCTGCCACGGCGATAATGAGAAGAAACAGAATGATCATGATAGTAAGAATGACTTTGTCCTTTGTCTCGGAAACATCTTCTTCGTCCTCAATCTCAAGCATATTCCGATAATTCTCGCGAATGGTGCGCTCGGATTTTTCACGAATATGCTTTGGTGGAATATTGGAATACGTCTGCTGTTGTGACGGAAGTTTATATCTTTTTTTGCAAGTATGGCATAAGCCGTAGGAGCTGTCTTTTTTACTGATGGCAAGCTCCTTACCACAGTGTGGGCATTTCATAATGACTACCTCTCTTTGCTTTTGTTTATACGAAAATTATAACAAACTTAAATCTAATGTACAAGTTAGAAATCGGATGAAATTCAAAATAGGATATGATATGATTGGAGTACGAAAAAGTGAGGGGGCAAAGAGGATGAGAAAGAATCTGGAACGGTATTTTGCAGAGCGCAGAGAGAAGAAAAAAACAGGGAATATCCGTGTCACCTATGAGGAATTGATTGAGCAGGCAGCGGGAAACAAAGAGAGGAAGCTCCTGGAGATTAGAACCGGGAGAGTGAGGGAGTTTCAGCAGCTTTTGGAAGCGTTTGTTCAGGAGGGAGTGCTAAGTCCGGTGAAAAGAAGTAAGAAACCGGGATACATGGCGACGGTCTATGAACGGTATGAGATTGTCGGCAATAAAGAAAAAGTGGTGGAAGATCCGGAATATCTTGCTCTTTTGCATTCCTATGTGGGCACGAAGGTGCTTGAATTTTATAAGAGAAACCGGAGAGCGTTTGAGCAGGATCGGGAAGCGATTGGTATACTCTATAACTACTATTGCAGGACAGAGAAAGTATGGATGACTGCAAATGAACTTGGCTATTACCTGTTCGGTGATGAGAAAGCATTCGAACAGCCGGAGGGAGAAAAAGGGAAGCAAGTGTCAGATGAGCAGGAAATGAGTACGGAAAAGGATGGTAGGGGAAGGCACAGGAAAAAGGCCGGAGCTTACACACATCTGTTAAATCGGATGGGATTTGATATAGAGACGGATCTGCATGCTTTCTATACGAAGGAGCCATTTATTTGTCAGGTACGCCCATCTTTTTTTGAAAAGAATATCAGGAAAATTTTGATCGTAGAAAATAAAGATACGTATTTTCGGATCAAGAACGGAATATATGGAACGGAATATGATTGTGTGATTTACGGGGAGGGGTGGAAGATTATAAGAGCCTTTTCTCTCGCAGAAGAAACTGGTATAATGGAGACAGATACCATAGAATATTTTGGAGATATCGATCCCGAAGGGTTTGCGATTTATTATGAATTAAAAACGCAGTATGCATCGTATTCAATCTGGCTGAAGATGGAGTTTTATGAGAAGATTTTAGAGGCAGTCAGAGGAAGTGAGAGAAAGCCCGGGAAAATCAGAGGGAAGATTCAGAATCGGGCGCGGGAGGTACTACCATCTGCCCTTCAGGAATTTGATACAGAGACAGCAGATTTTTTGCAGAGAATGATGTTGAAAAATCTGTGCTATATCCCGCAGGAAGCACTGATTCTTGTCGGGGAAGCAGAGGTGGAAAATACTACAAGGAGAATCAGAAGTAATGGAGTTACATAGAAATTTGCTTGAGGAGATCCGGGCAGAACAAGGGCTTCGGATGGAGAGTATGAAAAAATATTATCCATTTTTTGAGATTGTCAGTCATGATCTGAAGCAGTTTCAAAATGGAAAATACAAGTCGATTGACATAGGATATGTGTTGATGGCAGTGCTTAGAATGTTGATCGAAGAAAATAATTTTAACAATACCGGAGTAACTTATACGGACTATTTAAATTTTGTCATTCCGTTTTTGGAGAGTGAGTTTGCACTGGACTGTACACCGGAAGAGTATGCTCAGCTTGCAGGGTATGTGTTTGATAAGATAAAAAATGACGGAAAGCCGTTCTCCTATGAATTTTATGATCCAGAGGAGAAGATCCGGAAGGTTGCCAGAGTATGGCTGATGAAAAGTCATTTTCAAGAAGGAAATATTTATTATTACATTACGGAGAGTGGGATTGAATTTTATCTGAACACAAAGGAGTTCAAAGAAGAAAGCAAGATCAGTATACAGCAGCTTCTTTTGGAGAAGATGATCCGCACCCAGAACTTCAAAGGCGGTCGTGAGATTGTAAAGCGAATCTGCAATGAGGTACTCAAACTGAAAATGCAGAAGAGAGAAGTACTGCAGGTACTTGTGCATGATTTGAAAAACGGACTTTCTCTCTACCGGGAATTTTTTCAGGAGAGTGTCTGCTGGTTTGATGAGGAACACGATCTGTTTATGAAAAATACGAGGCTGATTGCCGGGGCAATGTCCATGCTATCTCCGGTTGATCAGATTAAAAATAAAGAAGAGATCTTTTTGTTGGATAGCGAACTGAAGCGGGCGATGGCGATGCATTCAGAGTTATTGAGTGAGTGTATGGATTTGAGGAGAAAAGTCGACAGTATGGTGGAACAGGGGACATTAAACGCGATTCGTCCGGTTGTCTATTTCCGTCAGTTTCTTGAGACGGCCCTTGCAAAAGATGATGTGGAACAATTGAAATTGCTTGCGGAGCCCTTGTTTCAGGCGAAAAAGAAGAAGATGTTTGATCTGAAGCGGCTGGATGAAATGCTGGCATTACGCCGCGGTATGGATGAGGAACGTGAGGAGATCGAGTCAGAGGAAGAGGCGGATTATGTCTATGATGACGAACTG
Source organism: Coprococcus sp. HPP0074 (assembly GCF_964238105.1). Classification (NCBI taxonomy): domain Bacteria; kingdom Bacillati; phylum Bacillota; class Clostridia; order Lachnospirales; family Lachnospiraceae; genus Coprococcus; species Coprococcus sp. HPP0074. Next base: position 160,949 of record NZ_CAXSKS010000005.1, read on the forward strand.
GAAGAACAGCGGATCAGCAGCAATTACCGGATACTTGTGCGGGAATTGTTTGCGATGTTGAAGAAAACAGACTGTTTCACGCTGCGGGAGTGGAATGAGCAATTAGAGGTACGGTATGGACAGAAGATTTTTGCAAATGGAGATTATTATTCGTTCCTCGTCAATCTGTGCCAGAAGCATGAGATTGTAATTCGGGATGCAGTAAGACACCCGGCGACAAATTTTGAGGCAGTTTTGAAACAATATTTTGAAATAGAAGGCACCGAGGAAGAGTTGCAGATGGATTTTTGTCTGGAAACACTGACGGATGAGGAACCAGTTACTTTTCTCGAATGTTTTTCGGTGACGAACATAAGAGTGGAAAGGATGAATGGAGATGACAGAGCAGACGCTGGAAACAGGGATTGAGATTTTTGCCAGACTGATCAATCAGGAGGCAGTAAAATATCAGGGTGAACATACGAAGCTCTATGAGGCATATACGCAGAATGGAGACATATTTGATACGGTAAATAAGATTACAAAGGCGCTGAATCTGGAGATTTATGATTACCGGGGAGGGTTGTATCTGACACCGGGAGAATCGAATCATGTTTTTGGATATACGAATGAAGAACTAAAGGAGATGATCGGACTTCGGCTCAATCGGGAGTTGTTCCTTTGCTACTTCATTATTTATCACATCATCACAAAATTTTATACAGATTCAGCGACTTATACTTATCAGGAGTATGTCAAGGTTCCGGAAATTGTGGAAGCAGTAGATGCTTCTTTTCAAGGGTTAGCAGAGAAAGTGGAGACGCTTGCACTGACAGAGGTGGAGGAATACAGTTTTGAGCAGATGGCGCTTGCCTGGGATTTGCCACTTCTCACCAATGAGGATAGTTCCGTGATCCGTGCAGAAAAAGGTTCCCGGGCAGGAATGGTAAAGAAGACATTTCAGTTTCTGATCCGTCAAGGATTGTTTCTGGAAGTGGAGGATCGATATTATCCGACAGACCGTTTTTCGACGCTGATCGAGAGCTATTTTGAATCGGAGCAGAGTCGTATTTATGAGATTATGACAGGAGGTAGAGACGATGCCGCATATTAACAGAATCCGGGTAAACAATATCAAATATAACGTGGGAACTCAGTTTTATGACGACTTGTGCCTTCGGTTTCAAGGGAAAAACAGCCTTTATGATCTGGCAAATGGAGGGGGAAAGAGTGTTCTGATGCTTCTGCTTTTGCAGAATCTGATCCCAAACTGTACACTGGATGACAAACAGCCGGTAGAAAAGTTGTTTCGGGGAAGCACCGGGAGTAGTGTCATCCACTCTTTGATCGAGTGGGACCTTGACAGGCCGGATCAGGAAGAGTGTGGATTTCGGTTTATGACGACTGGATTCTGTGCACGAAAGAAGGCAGATCGAATCAAAGAGGGGGAGGAGGAAGTCTCATCTTCGGCGATTGAATATTTTAACTACTGTATTTTTTATAATGAGTTTAATGATTATGATATTTTAAATCTTCCTCTTGTAAATGGAAAAGAGCGGATTACCTTTAAAGGGCTAAAAGAACTCATCAAACGGCTTCAGGCCGAATCAAACCGGAAGCTTTCAGTGAAAATTTTTGAAAATTCCAAAAATGAATATCAAAGTTTCATTGCAGGCCATGGATTATATGAGAGTCAGTGGAACATTATCCGTGGGATCAATAAGACGGAAGGTCATGTGCGTACTTATTTTGAGAGCAATTATAGGACAAGCCGAAAAGTAGTAGAGGATCTTTTGATCGAGGAGATTATCCAAAAGGCATACCAGCTTCAGACCGGTAAGGAAAAGGATGCTGAAGAACTGGCACAGACACTGTTGGATATCCGGGAACAGATGGTAGAACTGTCAAAGAAAAAGGAGCAGATTTCTAATTATGACAGGCAGATTACGGTGATTCAAGAGTTTCTGACAAAGTTTGAGCCATTGTTACAGAATTTTGAACTGTGCAGGGAAAATGAGCAGAAGACAAGCGTATTTTATCATACCCTCTTTGATGAAAGAGGGCGGATTGAGGCAGAGGCGGAGCAATTGGAAGAAGCGCTGCAGAACATGCAGGAACAACAGCAGGAAACGGAGCGAATCTTGTTGACTTTAGATCTGCAGGAACTGGAATGTCATCTTGATGAAGCCAATTATGAAAGAGAACAGAAGGAAAAGCAGAAAGAGCAGTTGAAAGAGGCAGTCGAAGAATTAAGACAGACTGTGACAGAGAAAGAGTCTGTCCAGTATTTTCTTAATTACGCAAAAGCACAGTCGCGGGCACATACTATCGAGGCAGAGATGGAGCGGATGAAGCAGGGAAATGAGGAACTCTACCAGTCTTTACTGGAGATGACTGCCCAGAAAAAAAGAAAAGATGAGCAGATTTTTGAACAGCTTAACAGGCAGAAAGATGAGGCTGAGAAAAATCGAGAGACTTCCAGAAGAGAAAAGGAAGAGGCAGACAAAAAGGAGCGGGAAAGCGATAATGCCCGCGCTGTATTAGAAAGCCGTCTTATAGAAAATGAGAAAGAGCGCACCGCTCTGCAAAAAGAAATCGGCGAGGGGATGAAAGCATTCCCATTTCTTCTCCGGGAGCAGATTAAGGATACGATCATAGAAAAAGAAAAGGAAGAAGATGCCGAGCGAGAGTCGAAGAGAACGCTGGAACAAGAGTGTGAGACGATAAAAGAACAGCTTCAGTCAGACAGGCTGATGGCTAAGGATCTGGAGCATGAGGCAAAGGAATTGCATACAAAAGAGGAGGAATGTCAGGCACAGCTGGCAATCTATGAGGAGCTGACAGAAAAAGTAGCACAGAGAATGGAAGTATATGGCGAGAAAGATGTCTACCGGTTACTGGAGTTGTTAAAGGAGAAACAGCGGGAGACGATCATTTTGCTCCATGACGGACAGAACCGTCAGTCAGAACTGCAAAAACAGCTGGAGCAGCTTCAAAAAGGAATTTTATTCCAGGTAACTCCGGAAGCAGAGCAGCTGAAAGAGTTTCTTTACCGAAAATACGGGGATGGAGTGCTTGGCACAGAGTTGTTAGAGCAGATGCAGGGGGAGAAAAAGGAAGAGGTGCTTGGCCGGATTCCATACTTGCCGTACAGCATTGTCGTCGGGCACCGGATCTACGAGAAGATCCTTGCAGAACCAAAACCGGAAGAGTGGCAGAATGTAAGCTGGATGATCCCGGTCGTGGATCAGACATATCTGGAGCATGGACAGTTTGATGCAGGGGACGGAGTGATGTTTGCAGGAAAAGAAACTGCGTATTTTCTGGAAAAAGAGCAGCTGGAAAAAGAAATACACCGGACAGAAGAAGTATTGAATCTGGAACATAAAAAGCAGGAACAGTTGAGAGAACAACAGAAAGTGCTGACAGCGGACACAGATGGCGTGCAAGAGTATGTGACAAACTATTTCGAAAACTATGCCGGTTGGCTGGAAGAACAGCAGGAGAGAAAAGAAAAAAGAGCACAGGTGATGGAGGCACAGGAACAGTTAAAAGAGAAGGAAAAGAAACTGTGTGCAAGAGCTGCAGAGCTGGAGAGAAAGATTCCTGAAAGTGCAGCAAAGATTAAGAAACTGGCAGAGGAGATCCTGTCCTTGCAAAGGCTGGAGGACATATTTAGAAAGTCAGATCTTGTGGAAGCAAATCAAAGGGAGTGGAAGGAAAAGAAAGCAGAGCTGGAACTGGAAAAGGAAACACTTTGGAGACTGGTGCAGGCAAAAGAGCGGGAGATTTCTGAGGCAGACGGACGAATCAGGCAGATTACGGCACAGATTATGGAACGGAAGATGGGATGGGAGAGATATGCTGCCTATTATAAAGAAGAGATTCCGATCCAAGAACCGATTCCGGAACGTCTGGAGGAAGAGTTGGATGGTGCCATCGCAGCATTTGAAAAGGAAAATAAAGATGTAAGAGAAAAAAGCGAGACACTTCAGGTCATCCGGGAACAGATTACATCCTATCTGCGAGAATTAAGAAGCAGAAAGGCAGATGTAAAGATGCTGGAACAGCTCTATGAGGAGCAGAAACTTGCGGAAGTGTCCGACGAAGAGATTGAGGCGCAGAAAGAACATCTGATGGAGGAAGAGAAGCTATTACAAAGATGTGAGAAAAAAGTATCGGAGCTGGTACTTGCATGTACGCGATTCCAATCACAAGCAGATGTGATCGCCGGGCAGATCAGGGAGAGATTCTACCGAATCGAGCGGCTCCCGATTGCAGCAGGGACGATTGAGATAGAGAAGGAACGGCAGAAAGAGCTACAACAGCAGTGCAAGAGAGAACTGGCAGAATTGTTCCGGAAACAGAAGGAAACTGGAAAAGCGCAGGAAGAAATCCAGACGATGATCAGAAAGATTACATGGGTTGCAGAAGAGTATCACATCAAAGATATGTCCGTCAAGACACTTCCAGGATTTGTTATCTTAGACTGGAAAGAAACCGAGCGTCAGATCATGAGTGGATGGCAGAAGATGAAAGCGAGAAAAACAGCGGCAGAAACTGCATTTGGCAAGGCAAAGGCGTGGTGTGAAGAGACGCTGACCGGACTTGGCGCAGGAAGTTTTGCACTGCAGATGAAAGAACAGATCCCGGTTCCGCAAAGTTTTGAGGAGGCAGATAAGACGATTAAGCGGTTGGAAGAAGCATGTGTGATGATCCAAATGGGAAGAGATCAGATTGAGGAAAGCCTTCGTGATATCGAGAAGATTAAAAGTAGTTTTGAAAATCAATGTTTACAGCGGTGCAATACGATCCGCATGGAACTGGATAAGTTTCCGAAACTCAGCAGTATTATGATCGATGAGAAACTGACGCAGATCGTCCGGTTGAAGATTCCATATGTGAGAGAAGAACAGCAGCAAATGCAGATTTCCAATTATCTTGGACAAGTGATTGAAAACCTGAAAAAATACGAGACCGAGCAGGAAAAGAAAAAATATCTCATTCAAGAACTGTCGATGAAGCGAATGTTCTCGGCAATCGTCACAGATATGAACCGTATCAGTCTGGAACTTTACAAAAGAGAGCGGATCAAAGAACAGAGTCGCCACCTAAGATACGAGGAGGCAGTTGGAAGTACCGGACAGTCGCAGGGAATCTACATCCAGTTTTTGATCGCAATCATCAATTACATTGCAAGTATTCATTCCTACCATGCAAATGAGGAGTCTCTAAAAAAAGTAATCTTCATCGACAATCCATTTGGTGCGGCGAAGGATACATATATCTGGGAACCAATCTTTGCGATGCTTGCAGCAAATCGGGTGCAGCTGATCGTGCCGACAAGAGGTGCGACACCTGCGATCATCGGCAAATTTGATGTCAACTATCTGCTCGGGCAGAAGATGGTCGGACAAAAACAGCAGACCGTTATTGTAGATTATCGCAGCAAGATCGATGTAGAAGAAGCTGAGTATGTAAAAATGGAATATGAGCAGGCAACACTGTTTTAACAGAATAGATGCAGGGAAGGTGCTGCAAATGAAATAAGCGTGCAGCATCTTCATGCACAAGAGAGGAGTAGAATGTTAGATAAGAAAGAATTTCTTCAGAAATACAGAATTTCAGAGCAGGATTTTGAGGAGGCAAAGATCAGTTGGGAAGAACTGACAGCAATCTATGAGAATTACCAGTCTATGGAGACGACGCTCCGGGAGATCGGAAAAGATTTTGTAGATGAATACCTCTATGACATCCAGAAGGCGGGGATTCATTCTTACCGCTACCGAACGAAGGAACCGGGACATCTTCTGGAGAAGATTATCCGGAAACGAAGAGAAAATTTCCGGAAGTTTGACCGGATCGACCGCTGGAATTTTCACAAATATTTTACAGATTTGATCGGTATCCGCGTGTTCTTCCTCTACCGTGAGGACTGGATTCATTTTCATCAATATATCACGTCGGTGTTTGAAAATGATCCTGCCCAGTATGTGGAAAATCGTCTGGAAGATTTTGATGAGGATGCGGATCACTATTATATTGCAGAGCGGCCAAAAGTGTATAAGCGGGCGGGAGACAGTCGAATTTACGATGATCAGCTGATTGAGATCCGTTCCGGGGGAATTTACCGTTCCTTGCACTATATTATCAAATATAAAGGGCATTATGTGGAGATTCAGGGAAGAACGCTCTTTGAGGAAGGGTGGAGTGAGATTGACCATGATATTGTGTATCCATATTTCAAAGATGATATTATGTTAAATGATTTCTCTACATTGCTGAACCGGCTTTCCGGGATGGCAGACGAGATGAGTTCTTATTTTCGGCGCATGAAAATGATGCGTGTTGAGGAGGAGCAGGAGAAGGAGCATGAGAGATCCGTTTAAAGTACTTGGCATTGAGCCAACTTCAGATAAAAAACAGATCAAAAAGGTGTATGCAAAACTAGCAGCGCGCTACCACCCGGAAGAATACCCGGAGAAATGGCAGGAAATCCACGAGGCATACGAAGCAGCGATCCAGTTTGCTTCCGCAATCGGGGAAGATGCTTGGACAGAGGAAGAAGAGCAGAAAAAAAGTGATTCTTTCAGTGGCTTGGAGAACAGAGCAGAAGCTGATTCTATTGTTGTTTGGGAAGAAAACACAGAGCAAAAGACTGCGGTAGAAGTAAGCGCAGAAAAAGAATATATAGACAAAGATGCTGTGCCGGAAAGCGTTCCGGAGGCGATTTCCCTGGAAAAGTCAAAGGATATCGAGGAAGAGGAAACTGCTTTTGATTTTGAGCATATTCTTTCAAAACTGGAGAAAGTTCAGAAAGAAGAGCAGGACCGCATCTTGCAGGAGCTTCTAACCTTTTTGGAACCGTTAAGAGAGGAACCGGAACAGGAAGCAGTGTTGTGGAATGTGTTTTTTCAGTCTGCAGTTTTTCGGGAAAATCAATTTCAGCCGGTGTTATGGGAACTTTGTGGAGGAATTTTTGCCGAACGGAATGTTTCTGAAAAGTCATTTCACATCATCTGTCGACAGATTGCGCTGACCAGACAAGAGCTGGAGGAGAAACTACAGTCCTCCGGGTATATTCCGGAACATCTGGAGCAACTGAATCAGACACTGAACAGAGTTGCGCGTGCACTGGAAGCAGCAAGGAAACTTCCTCCGACAGGGAAAAAGAAACCTCAGAAGCACAATGGAAACATCCGAAAAATGATCTATCTGCTAGTGGCAGTATTTAGTCTGCTTGCATTCCTGATTCTTCCAAGAACGAGGGAGGACAGTGAAACATGGGATCAGCAGAGAGAAGAGCTGGCAGAAACTATGGATGCAGCAGATAAGCTGATCGAGGATACAAAGTCTGCCGAACGTGACCTTCAGCTGGCAAAAGAGGAACTGCAGAAGGAAGGGGAACAGTCGCTGTTAACGTATCTTACGGAAAAATATGCGGGTACGGAAGTTAGCGTTCCGGAATATCATGTCTATGTTTCTTCGGTTTCGGGATGGGATCATACTTACATGGGTGTAGAACTGCGAAAGAAAGGGACCGAGAAAGTGTTTGCGTGGTTATGGAAAGATGAAGATGGAGAGAAATACTTTGACACTTTGCAGGCAGAAGCGGTGGAAGCAGCCATGCAGGCGGAAGTTGTGGCAGTAACTGGAAGTGAGGAAGCATTTGTAAAAACAGAAGTGGCAGAGATCAACAGCACTTATGGGAAACTGCAGGTGCCATGGCTGGGACAGACCGGATATCATACAAAATTTGAGCAGGATCTGGAAAGCTTCTGGAAGCAGGAGAAACAGTATCGTCTGACGAAGCCGGGAAGTGATCAGATGCTGGAGGCATTTGCCGGAGAAAATCAGAATACAAGATACTGTAATGACTATTTTGTATTCTGTCTGAAGGATCCCGTGGGGACAACATTGGAAAACTATGTGAATGTGATGCCGACGAGGGCAGAAGAGTTTGCCCGGTATGAGGCAGCGCTTTGGCAGCTGCAAGAAAAATACAGTATAGAGCTGGAAGTGGCATTGTACCTTCCGGAAGAACGGATGCCGGTGACGATGCTTTATAAAAAAGGAAAGGTCTGTGCACTGGAAGGAATTATTGTGACGGGAGCAGAAGCAGAAACAAAAAAAGAAGAAGCCTATCAACTGATTGAGGAAGTCTATGAGAGAAAGGGTGGAGGAAAATGAGAACGATTGGAATTGACTTAGGGACAACGAACTGTCTGGCAGCCGTGTGGCAGAATGGGAAGAGTGTGCTGATCCCGGACAGCAGCGGGGAATATCTGACACCGAGCTTTGTGAGCGTGGATGGAGATCGGATTTATGTAGGAAAGACGGCAAAGGAGCGGATGATTGCACATCCTGATGAGACGGCAAGTGTATTTAAGCGATATATGGGGACGGATAAGCAGTTTTCCCTCGGCGGTCGACTGTTTCGTCCGGAAGAACTTTCTGCATTTTTGTTAAAGAAGATGAAAGAAGATGCGGAGGAATTTTTGCAGGAAGAAGTCGGTGAGGCAATCATAAGTGTTCCGGCATATTTTAACGATAAAGCGAGAGCTGCCACAAAGCGTGCCGGGGAGCTGGCAGGACTACGGGTAGAGCGTATCATCAACGAGCCATCTGCAGCAGCGCTTGCCTGCCAAAATATAGAACAGCGGGAAGATGCCACAATTCTTGTCTTCGATTTTGGAGGAGGAACTTTAGATGTCTCCCTTGTAGAATGTTTTGACAATGTTGTTCAGATTGAGGCGGTCAGCGGGGACAATCATCTTGGAGGAAGTGATTTTGACAGTGTGATCGCAAAATATTTCTGCGAGAAACAGAATCTGTTGTGGGATTCACTGGATGAAAAGTTAAGAGCAGTGATCATAAAAGCGGCGGAGCGATGCAAGATGGAACTGACGACTGCGAAAGATGCAGTGATGCGGGTAAGATATGAGGAGCAGTCATGGGATCTGAGTCTGACCAGACAAGATGTAGTGCATATTGGAGCAGAGATTTTCCGAAGGATGGAGAAACCGGTGAAGCGTGTTCTGCTAGATGGAAAGGTTTCGCCAAAAGAACTGACAGAGGTTGTTCTTGTGGGCGGTTCCTGTAAAATGGAGATTGTAAGGCAGTATTTAAGTTATATTTTGGAAGGAAGAAAGATTGAGATGTGCGATCCGGACCGGATGATTGCGCGGGGGCTTGGTGTTGTCGTCGGGATCAAAGAGCGGGACAATGAAATCAAAGATATGCTTCTGACAGATATCTGTCCGTTTTCGCTTGGAGTCGGCGTTCGGAATCATGATGGAAGTGACAGAGATATGATGAGCATACTAATTGAGCGGAATACTTCTCTTCCTGCCAGCAGAGAAAAACGGTACTATACTTCCCATGACAATCAGACAGAGGTTGTCGTCAATGTCTATCAGGGGGAAAATTACTACGCAGATGACAATCTGCCTCTCGGACAGATCAAATTTCATGTTCCTCCAAAAAGGGCGGGAGAGGTTTATATTGATATCCGGTTTACCTACGATATCAATGGTCTTTTGGAAGTACAGTTACATACGCCGGAGACCGGTCAGAGACAGACGATAGTCATCCAAAAGGAGGATGGTTCCATGACCGAAGCTGAAAAAGAGGCGAAGCTAAAAGTGTTTGAAAAGCTGAAAATACATCCAAAAGAAAAGGAGGAAAATCAGTATCTCATAGCCAAAGGGGAGGCTCTCTATGTGCAGTCGACAGGCGCTCTGCGCGATGCTATCGGGGAGTGGCTTGGATATTTTACAAGCCTTTTAGAAGGGCAGGATGAAGGGAAGATTAGAAAACAGCGGAAAAAAGTGGAAGATGCCTTTGCACAGTTGGAACAGATACTGCAATATCAAGGAGTACCAATGGGAATGAATCCTTATACAGAAAACTGGTATGAAAGAGATCCAAAAGAAGCGGTGATTGAGGATTTTGAAGCATGGGTAGAAAGACATCGAGGGGAGTCATAAAATACGCTGTTTTTAAAGAATTCAACAAGATCATGAAGATGCTTTTGTATCATACAAGTAAAAGGAAGATTAAAAAGACAAGAAGTTTTTACGAGTTATGCAGTGTGGTTTTGAGTTTTTTGCTAAATTTGGTCCTTTGTCTTCTGGCAGAGGATTTTATAGGAATGTTTATCCATTTCTCTGATAGTAAAGTATATATTTTGGCAATCATAGTCTCTGTTTTGTTGACTGTATATGGATTTTTGCATGCGAATCACATTTATATAAAGCATTATGCGATTCCGTTGGAAGATAGGAAAAATCCTGTTAAGATTGCTTTTTTGAGTGATATCCATACGGGAACGTTTGTAAACAAAAGGCAGCTGAGAAAAATCATAGATCAAACAAATTCAGATTGCTTGTCGATGAAATCATAGAGACAGAAGATTTTATAATTATCGGGCGTGATGATATAAATTCAAATCCAAAACGTAAGGCCCTTACAGAAATTGTGCAGAAAATTTGTTCAGATAAGCCTAAAATATTGATGGATCACAATCCGGTGGGAATTGCAGATGGGATTCAAAACAACATAGATCTAGTAGTATGCGGACATACACATAAAGGACAGTTTTTTCCTGCGAATTTATTTACAAAATGGTCTTATGGAAAGCAGGGATTTTACGGATATTCTAAAACGAACAAGACACACAGCATTGTTTCTTCGGGTGCTGGATATTTCCAAATGCCGATAAGAATTGGAACAAATAGTGAGATTGTGCAAATTGATATTACATAATGTGAGTGGAGAAAAATGCCGATGACACTAAGAAAATTAAATGTAAAATGGATCAAAGAGATGATGGAGTTTGATCAAGTTTGTTTTCCGACAGATTTTTGGGAAGAAAGAGACTGGCGCAGTTTATTAGAAGACGAGCAGGCAATTTATTACGCGTTATTGGATAGCGAAAAAATCGTAGGGCAAATTTTTGTTTACAATTGGAGTGGAGAAAAAGATTATGTAAAGATTATGAGCCTTGCAATTCATCCGGATAAGAGAAAGCAAGGACTTGCCCATCAATTATTGGATCATGTCACAAAAGAAATGGGCCAAGGTGAAGTGAAATATTTTTGCGGAGAAACAAGAGAGTCTAATAAGGCAATGCAAAAAGTTTTTGAAGATTGTGGTTATGAATTAGATGGAATAGAGAAGGGATATTATATTCATCCAGGGGAAAATGCCTATAAGTATATTCTTCGATTATAAGGAAAAAAGAGACAAAAACTAATTTAGGAATTTCTCAGAGAAAAAGCTGAGGAATGATACCTCAGCCTGAATGGATTTAATGTAAAATTTTTCTCATAATAATGGTCAGCCGCTGCGCAGCAATTGCTGATAGCACACACAGGACAAAATCTCCGGCTACAGTTAAAAGGAAGCAGTTGATCAGAACAATTTTCCACGATACGGTAATGTGTGCGATGTAGTTGCTGACAAAGTAGAAATAGAGGTTGCCGGATAAGTACATCACAAAGAGCCCTGCCATGGAAATAAAAAAGTAAGTGAGAAACCGCTTCGGGGCAAATCGGTCGGTCAGCATTCCAACAACACCTGCAGCCAAGAAAAATCCGAGCAAAAATCCAAAAGTTGGTTTTAACAGGTAGGATGGTCCGCCACCGGATGCGAAGATCGGAACACCACAAAGTCCAATCATCAGATAGATGCCGATACTTAAACTGCCAAGTTTTCCCCCGAGCAAAAATCCTGCCAGCAGTGCAAAGAAAAATTGCAGTGTAAAGTGCATCGGAATGGGTTCTACGGGGATATTAATTTGAATAAATGCGCCGATTGCAGTCAGTGCAGTAAAAAGTGCACATAAAGTGAGGTCTTGTACTTTCCAGGTTGTCTTTTTCATTGGTTGTCCTTTCTTATTGTGAAATTCATCGTCATTTCTTTCGGTCTTTATCATAACAGTTTCAGAAAAGTGTGGCAACAGTTATTTTATATGAGGTATGATTATCTTGAAGAGAATAAACGAAGTGGCTAACAGTTGACAAATATCAGATTTGATGATATTTTAGAAACAATTTTCGGATTTAGAATCGGAAAAGAGAAGAGGAAACAGGAGAGTAAGATATATGGAAAAATTGAATCTGAAGCAAATATCGTCATTGACCTTGACTTTGTTTGCTATTTTTTTTGGAGCGGGCAATATGATCTTTCCGCCGGCGATGGGACAGCTTGCGGGAGAAAATTATTTGCAGGCACTTGCGGGGTTTATTCTGACAGATGCAGGGATCGCTCTGCTTGGGATTGTTGCAGTTGTTTTACTTGGAAATAGGATCACAGATTTAGGAAATCTGGTCAGTAGAAGATTTTCATTATGTTTGTCAGTGACAGTATATTTGTTGATCGGACCGCTCTTTGCACTCCCAAGAACCGGAAGCGTATCGTATGAACTGGCAATCCGCCCGTATATTCCACAAGAATATGTGTGGTTGGTTTCTCTGCTTGTGACGGCGGTATTTTTTTCGCTGACTTATTATTTCAGTGGGAATCCGAAAAAGATTGTTGATATTATCGGACAGTATATGACTCCAATCTTGATTATCAGCATTACCGTGTTGTATTTTGTATGTCTGTTTGCAGATAAATCGGGTAATGTCATACAGTATGGAGCGGTTCAGTCGACCGGAGAATATCAGGACATTGCGTTCTTTAAAGGGATGATAGAAGGTTATAATGCGTTGGACGGTCCGGCAGGGCCTGTATTTGCGATCATCATTATCAATGCAGTCACTGGATTTGGGGTGAGAGAACGAAAAAGCATTGTAAAATATACAATTTTTTCAGGAATGGGTGCGGTATTGATCTTAAGCGGGATTTACTATATGCTGGCATACATCGGTGCAACGACGCAGACTGTTTTTGCAAATGGTGGAGCACTTCTTCATGCAGTGGCAAGTGATCTGATTGGCCCGGCAGGTGGGATTGTACTTGGAATGTCAGTATTTTTGGCATGTATGACGACGGCAATCGGGCTTACGACATCTTTTGCCAATTATTTTCACGAGTTGATTCCGCAGCTCTCGTATCGAAGAATCACGGCAATTGTCTGTCTGTTCAGTTTTGCAGTCAGCAATGTAGGGCTGTCTTACATGATTACCATTTCTCAGCCGGTGCTGATGATGATCTACCCGGTACTGATTGTGTTGATCGTTCTATCCTTTGGACACAAATGGATAGGGAGAAGAAAGATGGTCTATATCTTTAGTATGGCTGTTGCATTTGGTATTGCATTTATCAATGCGATGGAAGGTGTGGGAATTGAACTGGGGATGCTGACGGAATGGGCGAAAAAGCTTCCGCTTTATGAACTGCATCTTGGCTGGATGTTGCCGGCGGCAGGTGGAGCATTGTTAGGTTTGCTTCCGTTTTGGAAGAAAAAGGAAATAGAAAATTAAAAGAAGAAAGCGGGTATGGATATGGAAATCAAATTGTTGGCAGTAGATATGGATGAAACTGTCGTAAACAGCAGACATCAGATGACAGAGCAGACGAAGCTGGCCCTGGAACTTGCGATTCAGAAAGGAATCCTGGTTGTTCCTGTTACTGGCAGATGCCTGGAAGGACTTCCTGCAAAGATTCGTCGGATGGATGGTGTGGAGTATTTCATCACTTCCAACGGGGCAAAAGCATATGATTTTAAGGAGCAGAGGATTCTTTACCGCAGGCTGATCCCAAATCAGACCGCCTGTGCGATCTTGAAAAAGTGTCAGGAGGAAGAAATTGGAATTGCGATCCACCAGGAAGGGAAGTGCTATGATAATTCTTTCCTGCAGGCAGCATACCGCTATGTAGCATATCATAGAGATTTTAAAGCGCATAGGGTACAGAAAGATCTGTATGAGTGGGTGCGGGAAAATGAGAAACCGGTAGAAAAGATCCAGGTGTTTTCCAAAGATGAGAAAAAACTTCTGGTGCTGCAGGAAATGCTGGAACGATTTGTGACATTGGAGGTGGCTGTTTCGACAAGTGGATACATTGAGATTACGCAGGCAGAGGCAAATAAGGGGAAGGCGCTGGAAGCTCTTTGTGATTCATTGGGCATATCACTTTTACAGGTGATGGCGATCGGTGACAATGCAAATGATTTTTCCATGTTGGAGCGGGTCGGTTTTCCGGTAGCGATGGGAAATGCGAAGGAGGAACTTAAGCAAATTGCGAAGACAGTCACAACAAGCAATGATGAGGATGGAGTAGCAAAGGCAATCTATGAGTATCTGTTGTAGAAAGATGGATACAGAATGTCTTCCAAAAGTTTTTCAATAAGAATAGAGCACAAAACACAAGATCAATAAAGGATAAAACCTGCCGCAGGACAAGTTTTCATGGAAATTCTCTAAAAAGAGAGACGTGAAAGCTTATCCTGCGGCAGGTTTTTATTATGAGTTTATTTTTCTGGCAGTTGTTCTTTTTTTATGGAAGAGTGCATCTCTCTTGCAAAGGTGTCAAGCATATGGATGGTCGTGCGCATATCATCCCTTGTTGTCTCTGGATGCAGTGCGCAGATCCGCAGTACTTTTTTGCCGTTTAAGACGGTTGTAAAAATAGCGGCATAACCACTTGCAAGAATTTTCTCAGAAACTCTTTCATTGAGAAGATCAGTCTCTTCCTCAGTCAGATCTTCGGAGGTATAGCGGAAATTGACCATCGCAAGCTGCGCTTTGGACACGATTTCCCAGTGGTCAAGATCTCTTAGTGCCTCTTCTGCCCAGACAGCGAGGTCAAAACCATGTTCGATCGCACTTCCAATTAGATCTGTTCCGAGCACCTGCAGTGTGAGCCACAATTTTAAGCCACGGGCAGGGCGTGTCAGTTCCATTCCGATATCCCATGTATTGATGTGAGTTGCATCGCTTTCAATATCCTTTAAATATTCCGGATTTACATGGAAGCTGTGGAATAGATGGCGGATGTCTTTGACAAGTACCATCGCACAGCCGTAAGTCTGGAACAGCCATTTATGTGCATCCCAACTGATGCTGTCAGCAAGCGCGGTTCCTTTTAACAGATGGCGGTACTTTGGACTTAAAAGGATCGAAGCGCCGTAGGCACCATCGATATGGAACCATAATTTGTAGTTCGAACAGATTGCGGCAATCTCTTCCAGTGGATCAATACTTCCGGTATTTGTTGTTCCGGCAGTTCCGATGACAACAAATGGGATCAGGCCATTTTCTATATCCGTCTGAATCTGTGCCTCCAGTTCTTCTGTTCTCATCTGGAAATCGCTGTTTGTCGGAATCTTTCGGATTCGGCTGTCTGGGATTCCGATGATTCGCAATCCTTTTGCAACAGAGCTGTGTGTCTGATCAGAGAGATAAGCAACTCCGAGGTGCATCGTCTCATCTGTTAGTTTGTGGTCGCGAGCAGCGGTCA
This sequence comes from Coprococcus sp. HPP0074, assembly GCF_964238105.1. Classification (NCBI taxonomy): domain Bacteria; kingdom Bacillati; phylum Bacillota; class Clostridia; order Lachnospirales; family Lachnospiraceae; genus Coprococcus; species Coprococcus sp. HPP0074. The sequence continues at coordinate 176,339 of NZ_CAXSKS010000005.1, forward strand.
GTGCGGTGATATTTGCCATGGAGCCACCGCTGACAAAGACACCTCCAGGGTTTTCTGTAAAGCCAACCTGTTCGCAGAGCCAGTGGAGCACTTCCTGCTCGATACAGTTGACCATCGGGGCCAGTTTGCTGCCGCCTGCATGGATATTATAGGCAGAAGTCATAATATCTCCAAGCCAGGAGATGGAAGAGGCTGGTCCCGGTACGAATCCGAAGAACCTTGGATGGTTGGCATCTCCGCGGTAACGATAGACTTCCTCTGACATCTCTGCGACGACCTCATCCACAGGTCTTCCGTCCTTTGGAAATCCAATCTGTCTGATTTTTTCTGACTGTGTCTCGTCGGTATACCAGGTCACTTTTTGAGAATGGATATCGTGTTTTTCTTGACAAAACGTATGTACAAATTTCTTGATTGCTTCTTCCAATTGTGCGCTATTTAAAACATTTTCACTGTTCAGCATAAATGATACTTCCTTTCTAAAATCAAAAATAGATGGAGCAGATCTTGACAGGGATACTGCTGTCATCGTTGTATAGCGATCAGGCAAAACTTTACGCCTGCGTGATTTTATTGTATACTACTTTTAACTATCCGTAAAATTCATAAATTTTATAAGATATATGATAATAATTCATAAGAAAAACTACCGGTATGAGGAAAAAATCATGGAATTAAGAAATATCAATACATTTTTAAAGGTGGCGGCGACCCAAAATTTTTCCAAGGCGGCAGAGCAGCTTGGATATTCACAGTCAGCAGTGACTGTGCAAATCCGTCAGCTGGAGAAAGAATTAGGGACGCCGTTGTTTGAACGGATTGGGAAGCGTGTGTCGCTGACAGAGCGTGGGATGGAGTTTACCTCCTATGCAAATGAGATCATGCGGGTGACTGATCAGGCACGTTTCTTTGCAAAAGATCAACGGGAATTGGACGGGACGTTGCGGATCGGAGGGGTAGAATCCGTCTGCACTGCGCTTTTGCCAGATTTGCTGTGTTCTTTTTATGCACAGTATCCAAAAGTGAAGATTATCATAAAATCAGGAACAACCCAGGAACTGATGGAGATGGCAAAAAGCAATGAGATTGATCTTGTCTTTACTCTAGATCGAAAAATATGTCATGCAGAGTGGTGTGGGGCGGTACAGAAAAAAGAGAGGATTCTTTTTGTGGCACCGGCAGGGCAGATTTCTGACAGAAAAGCAGAGGTACCGGCAAGGGAACTGGTAACAAAAGCCTTTCTATTGACAGAGTCCGGTGCTGCCTATCAGTATGAACTGGAACGTCTGCTATCGGAGCGGGATCTGGAGATTCTGCCGGTTCTGGAGATCGGAAATACAGAGACAATCATCCACTTGTTACAAAAGGGAATGGGATATTCATTTCTTCCAGAATTTACCGTGAAAAAAGAACTGAAAAGAGAACAGCTTTTGGAAGTGAGGACAGACCTCCCGACTGTGGTGATGTACAACCAGCTGCTTTATCACAAAAGTAAGTGGGTGACGCAGGAGATGCAGAAATTTATAGAACTTGTAAAAGACAGCAGTCAGATAGATAAAAGCGAATAAGATGCAAAAACAGGGAAAAGAATTGTGAAAAGAGAGGAAAACGCGTATGTGGTATCAGAAAGATTGGTTCACCGGAAGTGATTATTATAATTTCAGGGAGCGGCAGATTTCTGTTCAGGAGCTTTGTATAATAAATCCTGTGGAACAGGTGTTTCACGAACGGACAGAAATTTATTATGTCAGAAGCGGAAAGGCCACAATCTGGGTCAACGGGGAAAAATTTAAAGTCAGACAAGGGAGTTTACTCTGTCTGTATATGCATCTGTTTTATCGGATTGATGAGATTGAGGAGCCACTCGATTGTGTGAAAGTCTCTTTCCATATCGGACTTTTTATGTTCCTCTGCTTTGAAAAGAGGGAAGTATGGGAAAATGAAATGTTGATCTATCGGGTGGAGCCGCTGCTCTATTTAAATATGGAAGAACAGAAGCGTGTCGAAACGATTTTTGCAGAACTGCTTTTGGAAGAAGAAACGCAGAGGTTCGGGAGTCAAAACATCAGCATCTATCTTGCGATGGAACTTCATGCATTATATTGTCGGTATGCGATGGAAAAAAGAGAGTCGTTATCCGGAGGTGCATCGCAGATTTGGAGTGTGATCCAAAGGGTACTGCTTGATACAAGCAAGACACTTTCTCTTGAGGAGTATGCAAAGGCAGCAGGGATGACAGCGGTGACATTGAACCGGCATATTACGAAAAATTGTGGGTATACGTTTTTTCAGCTACAGAAAATGGGAAAGGTTTTCCACGCCTGTGCACTGTTGCATTTTCCGGATCTGGATCTGCAGTATATCAGCGATTACCTTGGATTTACAAATCTGGAAGACTTTTGCAGGGTGTTTAAGCGATACATGAAAATGAGTGTGAGAGAGTATCAGACACAACATATCGGGGCAGGAGTTGGCATGAGGGGAGAAGAAGAGGCACTTCAGGTTTTGCAATATTTACTATTGTGTTTTCATAAACCATTTCAGATGGAAGAGATGGCACAGCAGTTAAAAATGAAACCATTTCAAATGGAAAAGCGGAGCAGAGAGCAGTTTGGAAGAACTGTACAAGAATTACTGGAAGAAATCCGAGTACGTATGGCTTGCAGCTATCTTGCGGCGACAGAAAGAAGTGTTACGCAAATCGGTCAGGATGTAGGTTTCGGAAGTATATCGACATTCCAGAGAAGTTTTCAGAAATATATGAATCAGACGCCGAGCGAATACCGGTCGGAATATCGATTGTTTGTAAAAAAATGATAATAATAGTTAAAAATATGAATATCTATTTCTTTTCAACTGACCTATAATGAAAGAAAAAAACAGAGGTGTCAAAAATGTTTGAACATGTATTTGCCCCGATCAAGATTCGGGAGATGGAACTAAAAAATAGAATTATCCTGCCTGCAATGGGAACGAGGATGGCAGATGCAGATGGATCTGTGACAGAAAAACTGGTTGCATATCATGCTGCAAGAGCAAAAGGCGGATGTGGATTGAATATTGTGGAGGTGGCAGCCGTACATACTCCAAGTGCCCCGGCACATTTCGTATCGATCAGTGAGGAAAAATTTATAGAGGGTCATAAAAAACTGACTGATGCGATTCATGAAAATGGCGGAAAAGCCGGAATTCAGTTATGGCAGGGATCTATTGCTGCATCTATGGATCCAAAAGCAAAGATTCTTGTAGTTTCCGATATGAACTTTGGTCCGTATACATTGAAAGCGATCACAAAAGAAGAAGTCAAAGAAGTGATCGAGTGCTATGGCGCTGCGGCAGAGCGTGCGGTCAAGGCGGGATATGACTGTCTGGAATTCCATCTGGCCCACAACTATCTCCCGCATTCTTTCTTAAGTGCGGGATTGAATCACAGAGAAGATGAATATGGAGGAAGCTTTGAAAACCGGTGCCGCTTTCCGCTGGAAGTAATTGATGAACTCAGAAAGAGAATGCCGGAAGGAATGCCGTTATTTATCCGTATCGACGCACAGGATGATCTTCTTGAAAATGGAATGAGCATCGAGGAAGTGATTCGTTTCTGTAAAATTGCAAAAGAGCATGGGGTCGATGTGCTAGATGTTTCCAGGGGAAATATTATTACAGCAGCATCCATGTATGAAGTTCCGCCGATCGATGTGCCAAATGCATTTAACGTAGAGAACGCAGCAAGGATTCGAAAGGAAACCGGTATGGTGACAGTCGGTGTTGGACGAATCAATACGGCTGCACTGGCAGAAGAGCTGATCGCAGATGATAAAGTGGATATGGTGGTGATGGGAAGAGCACAGCTTGCAGATCCGGAGTTTGCAAACAAGGCAAAAGAAGGGCATGTAGAGGATATTGTACACTGTGTCGGATGTAATCAGGGATGCTATGATGGATTTTGTGATGTGGCAAACCGCCCGCACATTACTTGTATGAGAAATCCGATGATCGGACATGAGGCAGAATATACACTTGATCCGGCAGAATATACTAAAAAGTATGGGTGATCGGCGGAGGTGTAGCCGGTATGGAAGCAGCTCGGATCCTTCATAAAAGAGGGCATCAGGTGACAGTATTCGAAGCGGCAGATACACTGGGCGGAGAATTTCTCCTTGCAGGAGAAGCTCCGGGAAAAGGTGAGATGAAAGCAGCTGCACTGGAGATGGGTGCGCAGACAGAGCGAATGGTGACTGTTCATAAAAATACAGTGGTTGATGTAGAGATGATCGCAAAGGGAGATGTGGATGAAGTGATCCTTGCAGTCGGATCTTCCCCAATCCAGATTCAGCTGGAGGGATCGGATAAGCTTACCCATGTATCTGCACCGGAAGTACTGAGAAGAGAAGTGAAACCAGAAGGAAAGGTTGCGGTAATCGGCGGAGGTCTTGTTGGACTGGAGACCGCTGATACACTTGCGAGCGCCGGGTGTGAGGTGACGATCCTGGAGATGAAAGACAGCATCGGAAGTGATCTTGGAAGCCTTAGAAAGATCGCAGTAATGATGAAAATGCAGCAGTTAAATGTAAAAATGCTTACAAATAGTAAAGTCTGCAAGTTTACAGAGGAAGGAATCGTGTTAGAAGATGGTACAGTAGTTCCGTGCAGCTGCGCGGTTTTTGCGGTCGGTTTTCATTCTAATGATTCCCATTTGCTGGCAGAAGCCTGTGAGAAAAAACAGATTCCATTCCATGTGATTGGCGATGCAAAAGCTGCAAGACGTGCGATCGATGCAGTGGCAGAAGGATTTGAAGTCGGACGTCAGATATAGACAGACGGAGCTATGAAAAGAGCGAGAAACAAATCACAAAAGTAGAAAATAAAAAATAGCATTTGCAAAATGATATGCTCCCTTCTAGGAAGACAAGTAAGATAGTAAAAACTTGTCACTTAGGAGGGAGCATAAATATATTTGCCATATGGGATTCCTAGAGTTTTTGAAAGGGCATCATGGATTGTTCCGCTGTCAAGAATGTGATACAATTCTTAAGTACAATCATTTTGAAGAACGATAAAGATATAAGGAAATGAAGAAAAATGAAAATTTGTTTACACGCTGTTACTATATGGTCATCCAATTCGGGCAGCTTACCTGTCTTCCGTCACAATACTGTGTCAGAATCGGCTGTCTGACATTTGGTCTGGAAAGATAGTTTGCAAATAGTTCATCTACGATGACGGAAATGGTATCATAAATATTTCTTTCCGGAATCCATTTGTGGTCAAATGCAGTGGAGGAGGTAATCGTAAAATCGTATCCTTTGTTCCGGTACCATTCCGTGTATACCCGGTTAAGGGTAAATGACATAATAGCAAGTACATTTGCACGGATAGTATTTTCTGGCCAGGTCGCATAGATTTCACTGGAAGCTACATTTTTGATATAATCTTTGTACTTTACATAATAGTTTTGGGCGGTGGAGTCACGCGGAGAACCATCATGTACAACAATGAATTCCGGGACAACAACACGGCTTAGTACAATCTCACCGGTCTCGTCTGTCGGTTTGATCTCATCTTCGGCAATCTTTGGCGGATATGTGCCGTACAGGGTATGGGCTGGTATGACAAACACTTCCTGTTGGGGAGTAGCGGTGCTCGGGCGCATAGTAATGTTTTGGATAGCAGTGACGTCCGGGAGAATTTCGGTACCGGAAATATTGATCGGTTCAAAACCAGGAGCGGTGACGGAGAGTGTGTATTCAGAATAAGGCTGTGATTCAATTGTGGGATTCAGACTGTATTCCAGTGGAGGAGCAGCGAGTTCTAAAGTTTCGGTCTGACCGGAGGAATCTGTAGTGACTTGTTCTAAAGTTTGTTCAGGAACACCCGTATAGGAGATAGAAATGGAGGCGTCGGCAATCGGGAAGGAAGTGATTTCAGAGTTGATCTGGATCTTTAACTTTCCTTTGTCCGGTGTGTCTGCCTGCATAGCATGCATTGGTTTCATAATAAGACCTCATGTGATTAAGATTACTGTTACTATATGCAGAAAAATATGTAGAGTGCATTGAAAGAATATGGATGGAGGCTGCAAAAAGGAGATTGTGATATGAGCAGAAATCACAGAAGAAATCGAAGGATAAAGCGGAAAAGGCGAAAAGGATGGATTTGGATAGTGCTTATTCTGGTTGCTATGCTGGCAGCGGCAGGTTTCTGGATGTTGGGTCGGAATTATGAGGGCGCGGAAAAAAATGAGTACAAATTTAAGATTACCGCAGAGTGGAAAGAAACCGCAGAAACAGACAGGCAAAGCGAATCTCAGGATGAAAGTACGTCAGACTTTTATTTTCGGCAGCTTTCAGAGGAAGAGCAGCGCATTTATACGAGTCTCTTGAAGGGAGTCTCCTTACACCGGGAATCTGTGGAAATCCTAGGAGCAGATACAGAAAAAATAGGGAAAGTTTATCAGTTTCTGCTAAATGATCATCCCGAATTATTTTGGTGCTCTGGCACACTGCAAATGACACACTATCCAATGGCAGAAAAAATAGAATTATTTCCAGAATACTTATATGACAGCGAGGAGAGCATGCGCCGGCAAAAAGAAATCGAGAGTGCGGCACAGGAATGGCTTGCGGATATACCTGAAAATGTTTCGGAATATGAGAAAATCAAATATCTTTATGAGCAGATTGTCTGGCGAACCGAGTATCAGGAAGGTGGAACGGACGATCAGAATATTTATAGTGTGCTGCAAAATGGGGAGTCTGTCTGTGCAGGATATGCCAAGACAATGCAGTATCTGGCAGGGAAGGTAGGAATTTTTGTCACTTATGTGACGGGGACAGCAACAGATCCGGATACCGGGGAGACGCAGGATCATGCATGGAATCTTGTGAAGTGCGACGGAAAGTATTCTTATGTAGATACTACATGGGCAGATCCGGTCTGGACCGGAGAGGGAACACAAATGGAAACGATCGTCTATGATTATCTTTGCTGTCCGCAGGAGCAGCTTTTTCTGACACATATACCGGAAGAATCGGTTGTACTCCCGGTATGTGATGCTTATGAGCAGGAGTATTATCGGAAAAATAACAGATTTTATGAGAACTATGAGAAGCAGCAGATCTGCCAGGTGCTCCGGGAAGATGTGGAAGGGCAGAAGAGTGAATCAGCTTTGAAATTTGGGTCAGCAGACGCATTTGGTCAGGCAGAAGTGAAGATCCGAGAGGAAATTCTTCCGGAAATGGTGCAGTATCTTGGAGAATTGTATGGTCTTTCTACCGTAGAGTATTTTTATCGGGAAGAGAGTGCATTTCAAAAAATAACAATTTATTGGAAATATGAGTAAAGAGATTTGAGGAAAGAAGGCAAAAAATGATCGATTTATACGGTATTGTAAGTATTCCATTTTTAAAAAAATCAGCATTTACAGGAAGTTTTCGAAAGATGAGGTATCGTCTGGAAAAAGTGGTGGTCGAAGGCGAGGAACGGTTAAAAGCGACTTTCTGGTGGAGGGATGTCTGCTGGGAAAAAGTTTTGAACGATGAGAAACATTCTGCCGATTTTTCTTTTGATAAGGAAGGACTGGAAAAAGCGGTTGCCTGGTTAAATCAGGATTACGAAAAAGAAAATAAGCCGGAGGAATAAAGGAAGGAGAGCAAATGGATGTATAAGATATTGATCGTGGAGGATGATGAGACGATTGCAAGACTGCTCAGAGAACATTTGGAAAAATGGGGCTATCAGGCTCGCTGCGCAGAGGATTTTAAGCAGGTGGCAAAAGAATTTAAAGAGTATGCTCCCCATCTTGTTCTCATGGATATCGGACTTCCGTTTTATAATGGATTTTACTGGTGCACAGAGATCCGGAAGACATCGAATGTACCAATCTTATTTTTGTCATCGATGTCTGACAATATGAATATTGTTATGGCCATTCAGATGGGTGGGGACGATTTTGTGACAAAGCCGTTTGATCTCAATGTGCTGACGGTGAAGATTCAGGCACTTCTTCGGAGAACATATGCATTTCAGGGCAGTGCAAGTGTGATGGAGCACAAGGGTCTTATGTTAAATCTCAGTGATGCAAGTGTGACATTTCAGAATCGGAAGATAGAACTGACAAAAAATGATTATAAGATTCTTCAGATTCTGATGGAGCGTGCAGGAACAATTGTAAAGCGAGAGGAAATCATGCAGCGCCTTTGGGAAAGTGATGAGTTTATTGATGACAATACACTGACTGTAAATATGACTCGTCTGCGGAAAAAACTGGAAGAGTTAGGGGTACAGGAGTTTATCAAGACAAAGAAAGGAATCGGGTATATTATCGAATGATCAGATTAGCAGGTGCATATCTCAAAAAATGCCGAAAGGTGATTGCAGTATATATTGGCATTGTAACTATTTTTTTCGTTGTATTTTTCTTGTCATCGGTTCCGGTTGACACTGTGCAGTATGCTGCTTTTTTGTCTGTAGTTTTGATGTGCATTGTTGGGATAATTGATTTTGCAGATTTTGTGCGTCGATCTGGAAAGCTTCACGATATTTCAATGCAGCAACAAATGGAACTTAGCAGTCTTCCAAAAGCGAAGGAATCTATCGAGGACCAGTATCAGGAACTGCTGATCCGCCTGGAAGCATACAGAAGAGAGTTGGAGTCAGAAGCGGAAATTAATTATCAGGAAATGGTTGATTACTATACATTGTGGGCTCACCAAATCAAAACACCAATTGCGGCGATGAAGCTTTTGAATCAGTCAGACCAGATCGATCGAAGAGCGATGGAAGCGGAACTTTTTAAGACGGAGCAGTATGTGGAGATGGTATTATCTTATCTGCGTGCGGGAAATCTATCCTCCGATCTTGTCCTGCAGCGCTATTTTCTCGATGAAATTGCAAAAAAGGCAATCCGCAAATATTCTTCCTTGTTCATTTTGAAAAAAATCGAATTGGAATTTCACCCATCGAAGGTGGAAGTACTGACCGATGAACGGTGGGCAGTGTTTGTTGTGGAGCAGATTTTATCTAATGCATTAAAATACACAAAAAAAGGGAAAATCATTGTTCAGATAAAAGGGGACAGCATCATCGTGCAAGATACCGGAATCGGAATCAGCAGGGAAGATCTGCCAAGAGTGATGGAGAAAGGCTTTACCGGCTACAATGGCAGACAGGATAGAAAGTCTACAGGAATCGGGTTGTATCTCTGTAAAAAAATTATGAAAAAATTGGGACATTTGATTGAAATTGAATCCGAAGTGGGAAAAGGAACGACAGTGATCCTGAACTTTGGACGTGAATTTGAGATTGCAGAGTAGTGGGTGTTTGGCTTATAAATAGTTATTAGTATATATGATAGGTGAATGATTTACTTTCCTACAAATCTTTGATAAAATTATGTACGGTTTTGGTCATGGCAGATCACAAAGGAAGTGTTCGCACATGAGAGAGAAAGTACATCGATACACTTAAGGAGGAAATGAGAGATGTTAGAGAAGTTGTTTAAATTAAAGGAGAACAACACGACTGTGAAGACAGAAGTGCTTGCCGGAATCACAACATTTATGACGATGGCATATATTCTGGCAGTCAACCCAAGCATTCTGGCGGCGGCCGGGATGGATCAAGGTGCAGTGTTTACTGCAACTGCGTTGGCGGCATGTTTAGGAACGATGTTGATGGCAATTTTTGCAAATTATCCATTTGCGCTGGCTCCGGGAATGGGGCTGAATGCATATTTTGCATACACAGTTGTAATTGGTATGGGATATAGCTGGCAGATCGCGCTGGCAGCAGTTTTTGTAGAAGGTCTTGTGTTCATTGTATTGTCTGTGACAAATGTGCGTGAGGCGATTTTTAATGCAATTCCGCTGAACTTAAAGTCAGCAGTGAGTGTGGGAATCGGTCTGTTTATCGCATTCATCGGACTGCAGAATGCAAAGATTGTAATTGGTGGATCTACTTTGGTGCAGTTGTTTTCTATTGAAGGATATAATGAACTGAATGGTGTGAAAGCATCTATGAACGATGTAGGGATCACGGTACTTCTTGCAGTGATCGGTGTGATCATCACAGCAATTCTTGTTGTAAAAAATGTAAAGGGAAATATTTTATGGGGAATTCTGATCACATGGATCCTTGGAATCCTTTGTCAGATCAGTGGTCTCTATGTTCCAAATGCAGAACTCGGAATGTTTAGTCTGTTACCGGATTTCAGCAAAGGAATCAGTGTGCCGAGTCTTGCACCGATTTTTGGAAAACTGAGTTTTTCAGGAATTAATATCGGACAGTTTATTATCGTTGTGTTCGCATTCTTGTTTGTAGATATTTTTGATACGCTTGGAACACTGATCGGTGTTTCGACAAAGGCTGGTATGCTTGATCAGGAAGGAAAGCTTCCGAAAATTAAAGGAGCACTGATGGCAGATGCGGTTGCTACAACAGCAGGTGCAGTACTTGGAACATCGACGGTGACAACTTTTGTTGAAAGTGCTTCCGGTGTCTCAGAAGGAGGAAGAACAGGATTGACAGCAGTGACAACGGCAGTTTTATTCGGAGCATCGTTATTGCTTTCACCGATTTTCCTTGCCATTCCATCATTTGCGACAGCGCCGGCACTGATCGTTGTTGGATTCTATATGCTGACCAATGTAGTAAATATTGATTTCGCTGATTTTACAGAAGGGCTTCCTTGCTTTATCTGTATCGCAGCAATGCCGTTTTTCTACAGCATTTCAGAAGGAATTGCTATGGGAGTCATCACTTATGTTGTGATCAATCTTGTAGCAGGAAAAGCAAAAGAAAAGAAGATGAGTTTATTGATGATCATCCTTGCTGTTCTGTTTGTAGGAAAATATTTCTTGTTATAAAAATCCATGACCATAGTTTTGGTAAGAAAATAGAAAGAATCTCCGGACAGGAAAAAGAAAACTGTTCGGAGATTTTTTATTTCTTTCAAAAATGTAAGATAGCGAAGAAAAATGTAAGGGAAAACGATGGCAGAGAAAACCGGATATTTTGTATAATGACACTGTGATCGAAAGACAGGAGGTAATGAATATGGCATTATTGGAAGTAAATAATCTAAAGAAAATTTATACAACCCGATTTGGAGGAACACAGGTGGAAGCATTGCGAAATGTGAATTTTTCCGTGGAACCGCGAGAATACGTGGCAATCATGGGAGAATCCGGTTCGGGAAAAACGACATTGTTGAACATATTGGCTGCGCTTGACAGACCGACGAGCGGCAAAGTGTTTCTGAAAGGACGAGAGCTTGGAACAATCAAAGAGAAAGAGATGGCGGCATTCCGCAGGCAGAACTTAGGGTTTGTTTTTCAAGATTTTAATCTGCTCGACACTTTTTCGCTGCAGGACAATATTTTCCTTCCGCTGGTCCTCTCCGGGAAGAAGTATCCGGAGATGGCGCGCAGAATGGAGCCGATTGCGGCATCGCTTGGAATTGAGAAACTTTTAAAGAAATTTCCTTACGAGGTGTCTGGCGGGCAAAAACAACGGGCAGCAGTTGCAAGGGCATTGATCACAAAACCACAGCTGATCTTGGCAGATGAACCGACAGGAGCGCTTGATTCCAGATCGGCAGATGAACTTTTGGATTTGTTTCATGAAATTAATGAGAACGGACAGACGATTCTGATGGTGACGCACAGTATTAAGGCGGCAAGTACTGCGAAAAGGGTGCTCTTTATTAAGGATGGGGAGGTTTTCCATCAGCTCTATCGCGGAAATCTGTCGAATGAGCAGATGTACCAGAAAATCTCTGACACATTGACAGTTCTTGCTACGGGAGGTGAACAAGGTGAGTAGATCGGTTTATACAAAGCTGGCACTGACCAATCTGAAAAACAACAGAAAGACTTATGTGCCGTATGTGCTGACTGCCATTGTAACCGTGATGATGTATTACATTTTGTGTGGACTTGCAAGTGGAAGTTCAGTCGGTGACAGGACATTGCAGAGGGTATTAGAATATTCTTTGTCAGTAGTAGTGATTTTCTCGGTACTGTTTTTGTTCTACACGAATAGCTTTCTGATGAAACGACGAAAAAAAGAGATCGGTGTTTATAATATTTTGGGTCTGGGAAAGCAACACATTGCTAAAATGCTGACAATGGAGACACTTGTGACAGCATCTGTAAGCATTGCAGGTGGAATACTGGCGGGCCTTACGTTTGAAAAATTGATGTATTTGTGTCTGCAGAAACTGTTACGGTTTGAAACGGGGATGAAGTCAGAATTTCATATGGAGACAGTTTTTTCGACGGCGGTGCTGTTTTTTGGGATTTTTGCCCTGACACTTTGCTATAATCTGCTGCAGATCCGGCTGTCAAACCCATCAGAGTTACTTCGGGCAGGAAAAGAAGGGGAAAAAGAACCGCGGACGAAATGGGTGCTTGCCTTGGTGGGAACAGTATTTCTTGGAATTGGATATTGTATTGCGTTGACGACAGAATCTCCACTGGAAGCAATCCCTAAATTTTTTCTGGCGGTAATCTGTGTGATCATCGGCACATATGCATTATTTATTGCAGGGAGCATCACATTTCTGAAATTTTTGAAGGGAAGGAAGCGTTTTTATTATCAGACAAAACATTTTGTCTCTGTGTCAGGAATGATCTACCGAATGAAGCAAAATGGAGCAGGCCTTGCAAATATCTGTATTTTAAGTACGATTGTGCTTGTTATGATTTCGGCAACTGCATCACTGTATCTGGGAATTGATGATGTCATATCCAGCCGTTATCCGAGAGAGAGCCGGATAAAAACTAGCTTTTCTACACCCGAGCAGGACAGACAAATGCGTCAAATAGCAGAAGAAGTCTATGGGAAATATGATGTGAAAATGGTCGAAACGATGGAATACCATTACGGTTCATTTGTCTCAGTGTTTGACGGTGAACGATTTCTCAAGGAAAATGAGGTGAGTCAGGAAGATATGCTGGAAGTATGCCAGGTATATTTGATTCCGCTGGAAGATTATAATCAGATGGAGGGAATGTCGATATCGCTTGCGCAGGATGAGATGCTGGTGTATGTATCTAATGAAAAGAAAGAACTTCCAGGAACGCTTGCTTTTGGAGAGCGAAGATATCATGTCATACAGCAGTTAAAAGAACTAAAAATTGCGGGAAGTTCTACGCAAAATATGGCAGAGAATTATTATGTGATTTTGCCGGATATGGAATCAATCAATGGCATTTTGAAGGCGATGTATCAGGACAGTGGAATGAAAGAGGAGTATATCCAGGAGGCTTCTGTTATTTCTTATACACTACAGTCGAATTTAGAGGGGACTGAGGAAAATTGCAAGAAAGCGATTGCAGAACTGCGTGCAGCGTTTGATGCATCAGGAATTCCGGGATTTTATGAAACGAGACAGGAAGGAAAAGAAGGGATGTTTTCTATATTTGGAGGCTTGCTGTTCATTGGTATTTATCTTGGAATATTATTTTTGATGGCAACGGTTTTAATTATTTACTATAAGCAGATTTCGGAAGGATATGAGGATCGTGAGCGGTATCAGATTATGCAGAAAGTGGGGATGAGCAAAAAAGAAGTGAGAGACTCTATTAAAAGCCAGGTATTGCTTGTATTTTTTCTGCCGCTTGGAGCATCCATTCTTCACATTACTGTGGCATTTAAGGTGTTGAAAAAGTTGTTGGCAGGATTTGGATTTACCAATACAACGCTGTTTCTTGGATGTACTGTGGCAGTCTCATTGCTTTTTGTAGTGTTTTATATCATTACTTTTGCAGTAACTGCAAGGGAATACTATAAAATTGTGGAATAGATTATTGCTCTTTGGGAAATGGTTCGATGAGAGGGAGAAGAGAGGCTTTAAAAAAGTATCTGAAAAGTCTGTCATGAAAGCATTGCAAGAACATAGAGGATAATGCTATAATTTATTATCATGCAATGAAGAAAAAGCAATGTAAGAAACGACAAGTAGGTGAACGATTTGAAGAATAAAATCAAACATTTCTCAGAGGGCGATTTTCGAGCGATCCAACCGAAAATCCGACTTCCCGAGACGAAGATCATAATGAAGATCGGAGAGGGGAAAGTTTATCATGGAGAATTTTTAATAGAGAACGAAGAAGAGGGAGACGTAAGAGGTCTTGTCTATGCCTCTTCTTTTCGCATGCATTGCAGCGAACAAGGATTTGAAGGGCATCAGGTTAAGATTCATTTCACATACGATGCGTCAGGAATGCTTCCCGGGCAGATAGAGAAGGGGTATTTTACGATTGTATGCAATGGGGGAGAATTTGAGCTCCCGTTCACTGCAATCATTGAAAAACCGTATGTTATGACATCTATTGGGAAAGTACAAGATATGGAAAGCTTTCGCAGGCTGGCAGAGAAAGATTACCTGGAGGCAGCGAGGCTGTTTCGCTCAAGAGATTTTTATCAGATTTTAAAATATGAAGAGAAGCGTTGGAGCAATCTGTACAGCAATATGAGAAAATGGTCTCTGGATGAACAGGGATTGGAAGAATTTTTAGTTGGAACGAAGCAGAAAGAACGGATTTTTCTGACATTGTCAGAAGGGACGGAATCGTTTTTTGATCTGCAGACGTCTAAAAAAGAAGCAATCCGTATTACAAAAAACACGTGGGGATATATGGAAGTGGCCGTGGAGGTGAAAGGTGACTTCCTTTGTCTTGTACAGAATCGTTTTTCAACAGAAGATTTTGTCGGAAACCGGTATCAGTTAGAATATGTAATTGAAAGTGATCTGCTTCATGGCGGGAAAAATTACGGGGAGATTGTTATTCGCACTCCCTATGAGACGTTGACGTATACAGTTGTAGTTTCTCAAAACCCGGCAAAGAGCAGTGATAGGCGAGAGCAGGCAAAAGAATGGATCAAGCTTTTATCTTCTTATTTACAGTGTGAAGCCGGAAAAGCTCAGAAAGAAGTGTGGATTAAGGAGGCAAAAGGATATATCCAGAGAAGACAGCAGGAAGATTCGGACAATGATCTGTATCTGTTATTACAGGCACAGCTTGCTGTATTAGAAGGACACAAAAAGGATGCCCAGGAGAATTTAGATCAATATAGTTACAGCAGATTTTCTTTGAGTAAGAAATTTGAGATGGACGCATATTACCTTTATTTGACTGCGGTCTGCCGGGCTGAAGAAGCATACACGAAGAAAACGGTAGAAGACATTCGAAGAATGTATATGAAAAACCGAGAATCCTGGCAGATTCTGTGCATTTTAGTGGAATTAGATGAAATTTATCAGGACAGACAGGAGAAACTTTCTCGTCTGGAGGAACAGTATCAAAAAGGTGCAAATAGTATTTTGTTTTATTTGCAGGCATACCGGTGTTATAGGGAGCAACCGGAATGTATTAAAAAGCTTGGGGCATTTGAAATCCGTGTCTTTTCTTTTGCGGCAAAATATGGTCTGCTCAGTGAGGAAGTGGCATTATATATCGCGAATCTTGCCACACAGTTAAAAGGATTTGATAAGAACATTTACCAGATCCTTGGGAAAGCTTACGAACAATATCCGGATCCGATGATTTTAAATGCAGTCTGCACAATGTTGATCAAGGGAAGCAGACTGGATGGAGAATATTTTGTGTGGTATGAGCGGGCGGTCAAAGCAGGTCTGAAGATTGCACAACTTTATGAATCTTATATGATCACAATTCATGGTAAAAAAGCGAAGGAACCCCTGCCAAAATCTATTTATCTGTATTTTCTGCACGGATCTGTGCTGGATTATACGAAGCTTGCAGTGTTATATGCAAATGTGATTCTTCATGTAGAGGAGACAAGTGAGCTATATGGACAATATCGGGAGAAGATGGAACAGTTTGCATTGACCCAGCTGGAGAAAAAGCATATTACAGAGCCGCTCCGGATCATTTATAAACGCTTTTTAAATGAAGAAAATCTGACTCCAAAACGAAGGGAAGCTTTGAATGAAATCTGTCATGTCTATGAGGTGATCGTGCAGTCTGACCGGATGAAATCAGTAATCGTAATCAACGCCGAAGGAGAGATTGCAAACAGAGTTTCCGTGATCGATGGAAAAGCACAAATCCATCTGTACTCGAAGGAAGACCGCATTGTCTGGGAAGGAAGAAATGGGATCCACTATGTAGAATCTGTAAATTATGAGAGCAGACGTCTCTTTTATGATAAGCATTATTTAGAATTGTGCAGACCGGATCCAGAGCAGGAAGAGGAAGAAGGATACTGCAGCCGACCGCTGACGTTTGAAGAGGTGCAGGACAATGGATTAGAACAGTATGAGCACGAAGAAGTTTTTCGTCTATGCAGTAAAAAAATCAGAGAGGATAACTATGCGGAAGATGATTTTCTTACCTACCTGACCTTCTCTTTGTTCCAGGAGGAATATTATGATAAGGCAGTGCTGACTTATCTGGCAAATTACTATTGTGGACCGACAAAAGATATGAAACGGCTTTGGCGTGTGGCGAGAGAGTATGAGATACAGACCTTCCAGTTAGCAGAACGTATTTTGACACAGATGCTGTTTTCTGAGCAGATGTTTGGGGAGGCGGAGATTTTTCTGGATTACTATTATGGAAAGCCATATTATCGTTTGAAATGGGCATATCTTGTTTATGTGTGCAGAGAGTATGTCACAAAGCAAAGAGAGATTGCCGATGAAGTGATGGAAATTTTATGTATGGAATATCATCACCAGTCAACGATACCAGAAGTGTGTCAGATTGCTGTACTTCAGTATTATGCAGATCATGCGTGGGGAGATGTTCAGGAAAACATGCTCTTGACGTTTCTGCGCGAACTGAGTATCCGCCAGATTTATTTTCCGTTTTTCTTACAGTATCCCAAAGACTGGTTAAAGGAACTCCAGCTATATGATAAGACGATGGTAGCATATTATGCAAAAAAGAAAGGGAAAGTAACTTTTCGATATCAACTGATCCGGGATGGAGAAGAGACAGGAGAGTATCATTCGGAGGTGCTTGGTCCGGTGTATGAGAATGTCTATGTGAAGTCGATGATCTTGTTTGAAGGAGAAGAACTCCGCTATTATTTCGTGGAATCTGGTGAAATGAGTGAGATTCGTACGGAAAAGGCGGTCTGCAGGAAAGTGGATCGACAGAAGGAGATTGGGAAATATATGCGCATCAACCAGCTGATCCGCGAAGGACAAAAGCAAGAACTGATAGAAAATTTTGCAGAGGAAGAGCAGATGTCAGAACTTCTGTTTCCGATTTATTGATAGGGGGGAGAGATATGGGACAAGGCAGTATTATTGGATATGATCTGAGTGAAGAAGGATGCCAGATCAGCTATTATAATGAAGCGCAGCATGAACCGGAGACAGTGAAAAACGAGTCCGGAGAATATCAGATTCCTCTTGTGATCGGATGCAAGAATGATGCATGGTATATCGGGGAAGAGGCTCGCAGTCATGCAAAACACAAGGATGGGGCGATGGCGACAGATCTGCTTGCCAAAAGTATGCACGGAGCTAAGATCCATTTGGGGAGAAGAACTTACGATGCAGTGTGGCTTCTTGCAAAATTTATCCGTCTGACGCTTCAGCAGTTTGACAAGATTGATTCGATTGTCTTCTGTGTGCCCGAGATGAGTCCGGATATTGCAAGGATGCTGAGGGGCATTGGGCAGCGGATGGGAATCGAACGGAAGAAGATCCATGTGCAGGACTACAAAGAAAGTTACTGCTATTTTATGTTTTATCAGCCAAAAGAGCTTTGGCAATATGAATCGGCGCTGTTTTACTGTGACAAAAGACAGATTAAGGCATATATGTTAAGTCAGATTGCGGCGGGAGCAAAGTTGAAAAAACAGACGTTTGTCACCGTTGATGAGGTGGCAAGTGCTCAGATGGAAGAGTTGAAAGCGGTGTATCCGGTGCTGAATGTCGAGCAGGCTAAGATGGCAGATTTTCGCTTTCAAAAATTTATCGAGAGTGTATTTGAGAAAAAAATCGTTTCCTCTGTATTTCTGATGGGAGAAGGATTTGAAAATAACTGGTATCCGAATTCCTTGAAGGTGTTGTGTAATGGAAGAAGGGCATTTCTTGGAAATAATCTGTACAGCAAAGGAGCATGCTATACAGCATACCAGCGTGGACAGGAAGAACTGATGGAAGAACAGGAAGGGCCGGTGTATCTTGATGAAAGTAAGCTGAAAGAGCAGATTTCTATTCAGCTGCGGCAGCATGGAAAAGAAGAATGGTACCCACTTGTACCATGGGGCAGACATTGGTATGAAGGAGATGGTCAGTGGGAAGTGCTTTTAGAAGACACGGATGATATTGAAATCAAGGTGGAGTCCTTGCTGACCGGCACATCACGCATCGAGCGCGTGCAAGTAAATGAGCTTCCCAAACGTGCAAAATATACGATCCGGCTTCAAGTAGAAGTTCTTTTTGTCGAAGAGAATGTCTGCAAGATTCTGTTTAAAGATGTCGGATTTGGAGAATTTTTCCCGGCTACGGATTTTGTCAGGGAACATACGATTTATTTAGGAGGAAGAAATGAGCAGTTTGATACTATGTAATAAAAAGCGCGCAAAACAGCCGTACGAAGTGTCGCGAATCCACTGCCGGATCTACACATTGGAAGAACTCTGCTATTATCTCTCCAATAATCTGTATCTGATTGATTATACGATTGTCAATGAGAGACTCTGTGACTGGATAGAAGCAGAACTTGGGCTTTTAAGGCTGGCAGAGCAACTTCGGACGATGCTGCAAAAGCATAGCTCGGAAGAACGATTTGTCATGCGGATTTTGTCGAGCTCTTCGATTTATACAGCGGGAGAACTGCAGCAGATCCAAAATATTTTGGACCGGTTGAAAAATCAAAAAGAAATTGAACGACAGAAATATAAAGCGGATAATCTTTTGGAAAACAGAGAATTCGAAGATGCGATTCTTGTGTATCAGTCCATTTTATATGGCGATAGGGATGATTCGGTGGAAGATGCTTTTTATGGAAAGATTTATGCGTGCCTTGGATCGGCATATGGCAGACAATTTCTTTACCGGGAAGCGATGGAGATGTATGAAAAGGCGTTTCAGACATACAAAGAGCCGTCGATCGTCAAAGCGTATATTTACTGTGCGTATAAGGCGTATACAAAGGAAGAATATGAACTCTTTCTGCTGAAAAACACAGTGTACCCGAAAGTGCACCGGGAACTGATGGAGGAACTTCAGACATACGCACAGGAAAAACGTGCAGAAGGAAAAGAAAAGCTGCTGGAAATTGAAAAGATAAAATCAACGTACCGACGCAATCAACTTTGCTGATTGAAAAATAGGAAAGGAATTGGTGAAAGCATATGAAAAAAATGGAACAACTCTATGAGGGAAAAGCAAAAAGAGTATTTCTGACCGAAGATCCTGAGGTGGTGATCGTATCTTATAAGGATGATGCGACAGCATTTAATGGAGAGAAGAAAGGTATGATTTCTGGAAAAGGAGTGGTCAATAACCGGATGACAAATCATGTTTTTAAGATGATGGAAAAAGAAGGGATCCCTACTCATCTGGTAGAAGAGTTAAATGACCGTGAAACTGCTGTGAAGAAAGTGGAGATTGTACCACTTGAGGTGATTGTAAGAAATGTGGCAGCCGGGAGCTTTTCAAAACGGATGGGTGTCGAAGAAGGAACAGAACTCCTGTGCCCAATTTTAGAATTTAGTTATAAAAATGATGAACTTGGAGATCCATTTATTAATGATGATTATGCGTTAGCACTGGGATTGGCAGAGCAAGAGGAGATTGACACCATTCGTACTTATGCAAAAAAGGTAAATGAATTTTTGAAAGGATATTTCCTGGATGCAGGTATGAAATTGATTGATTTCAAAATTGAATTTGGACGATTGCCGGATGGAACAATCATTCTTGCAGATGAAGTGTCACCGGATACATGCAGACTCTGGGACGTAGATACCAATGAAAAACTTGACAAAGACAGATTCCGCCGTGATATGGGGAACGTCGAGGAAGCCTATGAAGAGGTTTTCCACCGTCTTGGACTTTTATAAAGAAAAGTAGAAGGAGAATAACAATATGAGCACTGACAGATATCAAAGCCCGTTATCAGAAAGATATGCAAGTAAAGAAATGCAGTTTGTCTTCTCGCCGGATATGAAATTCCGCACATGGAGAAAACTCTGGATCGCGCTTGCGGAGACAGAAAGAGAACTTGGACTAAATATTACGGAAGAACAGATTGAAGAAATGAAGGCGCACGCAGATTGTATCAACTACGATGTGGCAAGAGCGCGTGAAAAAGTAGTACGACATGATGTGATGGCGCATGTGTATGCTTTTGGCCAGCAATGCCCGAAGGCGAAAGGAATTATACATCTTGGAGCTACATCTTGTTATGTTGGAGATAATACAGATATTATTGTGATGGCAGAGGCGCTTAAAATTGTGAAAAAGAAACTGGTCAATGTTATCGCAGAACTTGCAAAGTTTGCAGATGAGTATAAAGCACTTCCGACGCTTGCGTTCACGCATTTTCAGCCGGCACAGCCTACGACAGTTGGAAAGAGGGCAACGCTTTGGATGCAGGAGTTTCTGATGGATCTGGAAGATTTGGAATATGTAGCCGGAAGTCTGAAACTTCTCGGCTCCAAAGGAACAACAGGGACTCAGGCAAGCTTTTTGGAACTGTTTGATGGGGACCAGGACACCATCGATAAGATTGATCCGATGATTGCACAGAAAATGGGATTTAAAGCCTGCTATCCGGTTTCCGGTCAGACTTATTCTAGAAAAGTAGATACAAGGGTGTTAAATGTTCTTGCGGGAATTGCGGCAAGTGCGCACAAATTTTCTAATGATATTCGTTTGCTTCAACATTTAAAAGAAGTAGAAGAGCCATTTGAAAAATCCCAGATAGGGTCTTCTGCGATGGCTTATAAGAGAAATCCGATGCGGAGCGAGAGGATTGCGTCTCTGTCCAGATATGTGATGGCAGATGCACTGAATCCGGCAATCACATCTGCTACACAGTGGTTTGAAAGAACTTTAGATGATTCTGCAAACAAAAGGCTTAGCATACCGGAAGGATTTTTGGCAATAGATGGTATTTTGGATCTGTGCCTGAATGTGGTGGATGGACTTGTCGTATATCCGAAGGTGATTGAAAAGCGTCTGCGTGCAGAACTTCCATTTATGGCAACAGAAAATATTATGATGGATGCAGTAAAGGCCGGAGGAGACAGACAGGAACTTCATGAGAGAATTCGCGAACTTTCTATGGAGGCAGGACGCAATGTAAAGGAAAAAGGTCTGGATAATAATTTGTTGGAATTAATTGCGGCAGATCCGGCATTTAATATGACATTGGAAGAATTGCAGCAAACAATGGAACCGTCCAGATATACAGGACGGGCGAAAGAACAGGTAGAAAGCTTCCTTGAGAATGTAATCCGTCCGGTTTTAGAAGAGAATCAAGCAGTTCTTGGAATGACTGCTGAGATCAATGTCTAATGTACGATAGCGCTGTAAGTGTGGAAGTAGAAGAAATATTGTAACAATTGCAATAAATAGATATTTTGTATAGAAAGAAAAGAGACGAATGCCAAACGGACATTCGTCTTTTTTCATAGGTTTTTTGTCGAAAGCGGTTTGTTTTCTGTCGAAAACTAGCAAATTGACAAAAATTTGACTAAGATTTCAAAAGATGAAAAAAGACAATAGACAAAATTAACAAAATAAGATATAATGAAATATGCAAAATAAATAAAAAACAAAGTTCATATATAGAAGATATAAATAAACACCTAAAAATGTGTAAAAATCTGAACAAAGATGTGTAAAATGCATAAAAAGAGTTGAAATAATCCCGCTCATCATGTAATATATATGACATAAGAGATGTTCAATAAAACCACCGAAAAAACGGTGCGTGAGGAGGGATTTGTTTGAGTCTGAATGATTTAGTAGTAGCCATTCAAGGTGTACTAGCAGACAAAATCCTGATTGTAGTTTTGGTAGGTGCTGGACTTTGGTTCACATTTAACCTTGGCTTCATTCAGGTAAGAGGATTCGGAGAAGGCTGGAAGCGTACTTTTGGAGGTCTCTTCAAAAAAAGCGACAAGGCCGGAAAAGAAGGAATGTCTTCCTTCCAGGCGTTAGCAACAGCTATCGCGGCACAAGTAGGTACAGGTAACCTTGCGGGAGCAGCAACAGCAATCGCTATGGGTGGTCCTGGAGCAATTTTCTGGATGTGGGTAAGTGCTTTCTTAGGAATGGCAACAATTTATGCCGAAGCACTTATGGCTCAGAAGTACAAACAGGTCGGAGATGACGGAACAGTTACCGGAGGTCCTGTATACTACATCAGAGCAGCATTTACCGGAAAATTCGGTAAGATTCTTGCAGCAACATTTGCAGTACTCATTATCTTTGCATTAGGTTTTATGGGAAATGCAGTACAGTCTAACTCCATTGGAGATGCATTCGGAACAGCATTTGGAATTAATCCATGGATTGTCGGTATTATTATCGCAGCTATTTCGTTGTTTGTCTTTGTGGGTGGTATTTCAAGAATCGCTTCCTTGACAGAAAAGATCGTCCCGATCATGGCAGCATTCTACATTGTGGGTGCATTGATTGTCATCATCTGTAACGGAAATATGATTCCGAAAGCATTTCACGATATCTTCGTAGGAGCTTTCAATCCGCAGGCAATCGGCGGTGGAGTTCTTGGTTGGACAGTATCTAGAGCACTTGCAAGAGGTGTTGGACGTGGATTGTTCTCAAATGAAGCAGGTATGGGATCTACACCACATGCACATGCAGTTGCAAAGGTAGATCATCCTGTAGAACAAGGTTTTGTTGCTATGATGGGTGTGTTTATTGATACATTTGTTGTTCTGACTTTAACAGCACTTGTAATCCTTACAAGTGGTATGGTAGGACAGACAGATCCATTGACAGGAGCAGCTTTCACAGGAACAGCTCTTACACAGGCTGGATTTGCAAGCGTATTTGGAAAATTTGGAGAAGTTTTCATTGCAATCTGTATGTTCTTCTTCGCATTTTCTACAATCATCGGATGGTATTTCTTCGGTGAAGCAAATATCAAGTACTTATTTGGATCAAAAGCAGTGAAAGTATATGCGATTCTTGTAGCGGTATGTATCGTAGCAGGATCAGCAGTAAAAGTTGATTTAATCTGGAACATGGCAGACTGCTTCAACAGTGCAATGGTAATTCCGAATATTATCGGTCTGTTTGCACTGAGTAAGGTAGTAAAAGAAGTACACAAAGATTACTTTAATAACTTCAAGCCAAAACAGATGAAGAAAAAATAAATATTGGAAAAGAAGATGGGAAGATATTTCTTGTGAGAGCGTTTCTGAAATAGGAAACCGCCGAAGATGCAAACCAGGTAACGGTCAATTAACTGGTGAAACTTTCAGGCAAAAGGAGTGAGAAATGGACCATATTCTGGACTTGGACGTAATGTCAGAAAAGAACAGAAAGGACGACTTGGTAGCAACAGTTACGAAAGCCGTCCTTTTTTTAACAACAAGGTGAGAACATGAAAAAAGCATTTAAGATAGTAACAAACAATCCCTTAGTAAAAGAAACATTAGAAAATGAATATCATATTGAGTTCGTAGAGTGCTCCTATGAGGAGATACTTAGAAAAGTAAGAAACTATATTTATGAAGGATATGAGCTTCTGACACATCCGCTGTCTGGAAGTGTGAAGCCGAATGAAACACCGTATAAATCGATTATGGTGTCAGAAAAGAAAGAAAAGCTGGATCCGCGGTCTATGGAGATTATTGAGTATGCGATTCAGTCTTGTAAAAAATTTCAGTTTAAATCAGATAAGTATGCACCGGAAGTCTATGAAGATTTTCAAGTGGTGGATTTGAAATTGATTGAGAGTGCAATTCCGTCTGCGATTTTTTAAAGAAAGAATCGCAGATGGGATTGAATAGCAAGAGAAAATGAAAAATTCAATGACATTGGCTGTAATAGTACGTTAAGGTACTTAGAGCATATATAACTAAACACAATAAAGGAGGGAATTTACAGTGAGAAGATTAGAATTAGGTCACATTAACATTAAAGACATTCAGTTTGGACCAGAGTCTAAAATCGAAGATGGCGTACTTTATGTTGATGAAGAAGCTGTAAAAGCAATCGTTCTTGAGGACGAAAGAATTAAAGACTGCAAGCTTGATATTGCAAGACCGGGTGAGAGCGTAAGAATCACACCTGTAAAAGATGTTATCGAGCCACGTGTAAAAGTTGAAGGTCGTGGAGGAATTTTCCCAGGTGTAATCAGCAAAGTGGATACAGTTGGTGAAGGTAAAACATATGCACTCAAAGGTATGGCTGTTGTTACAGCAGGTAAGATCGTTGGTTTCCAGGAAGGTATCATCGATATGACAGGCCCAGGTGCAGAATATACACCATTCTCAAAATTAAACAACTTAGTTGTTGTATGTGAACCTGTAGAAGGAATCAAACAGCACGATTATGAGCCAGCTGTAAGATTTGCAGGATTCAGAGTAGCTGTTTACCTTGGAGAGTTAGCTCGTGAACTGACACCAGATAAAACAGAAGTATTTGAAACATATGGAGTTATGGAAGGTGCTGAAAAATTCCCAGGACTTCCAAGAGTAGCATATGTTCAGATGTTACAGTCTCAGGGATTACTTCACGATACATATGTATACGGAGTAGATGCTAAGAAAACATTATCTACAATTATGACACCAACAGAAATTATGGACGGTGCTATCGTATCTGGTAACTGTGTATCTGCATGTGATAAGAACCCTACATATGTACATGAAAACAATGGTGTTGTACATGACTTATTTGAAGAACACGGTAAAACATTAAACTTTGTTTGCCATATTATTACAAACGAAAACGTATACCTTGCTGATAAGCAGCGCTCATCAGACTGGACAGCTAAACTTTGCCGTTTATTAGATCTTGATGGTATCGTATTATCTCAGGAAGGTTTCGGTAACCCAGATACAGACCTTATCATGAACTGTAAGAAAATCGAAGCAGAAGGTGTTAAGACAGTAATTATTACTGACGAATACGCTGGACGTGATGGAAAATCTCAGTCATTAGCAGATGCTGACGTGGCAGCTGACGCAGTAATCACAGGCGGAAATGCTAATCAGGTCATCGTACTTCCAAAACTTGACAAAGTAATCGGAACATTAGATTACGTGAACACAATCGCTGGTGGTAACGAACACAGCTTACGTGAAGATGGAACAATCGAAGTTGAGATCCAGGCAATTACTGGTGCAACAAACGAAACAGGTTTCGGTTACTTAAGTGCAAGATAGGGAAGGAGGAAAAAGATAATGATTAAAGTAGTACATTATATCAACCAGTTCTTCGCTCAGATCGGTGGAGAAGAAATGGCTCACATCCCTGCAGAGCGTCACGATGGTGAAGTAAAGGGACCAGGAGCAGCATTTAAAGCAGCATTCAAAGATGAAGCAGAGATTATCTCTACAATCGTATGTGGTGACTCTTACTTCAACGAGAATCTTGAAGAAGCAAAAGCAACAATTTTAGCATGGGTGAAAGAGTTAAACCCAGACGTATTTATCGCTGGACCAGCTTTCAACGCTGGACGTTACGGTGTAGCTTGTGGTACAATCTGTGACGCTGTTCAGGAAGAATTAGGAATTCCTGCAGTAACAGGTATGTACGTAGAAAACCCAGGTGCTGATATGTTCAAAAACAAAGTATATACAGTACCTACAAAGAACAATGCAGCAGGTGCTAGAGATGCCGTTAAGAAAATGGCTCCATTAGCTCTTAAATTAGCTAAAAAAGAAGCAATCGGTGCATCTTGCCAGGATAACTACATGCCAAACGGAGTACGTGTAAACTTCTTTGAAGAAAAACGTGGTTCTAGACGTGCAGTAGATATGTTACTTGCAAAATTAGCTGATAAGCCATACACAACAGAATACCCAATGCCGGCATTCGACAGAGTAGCTCCAAACCCAGCTGTAAAAGATCTTTCTAAAGCTACAATCGCTTTAGTAACATCTGGTGGTATTGTTCCGAAAGGAAATCCAGATCATATCGAATCTTCAAACGCTTCTCACTATGGTGAGTACGATATTACAGGAGTTATGGATTTAACAGAAGAAACATACGAGACAGCTCATGGTGGATACGACCCAGTATACGCTAACGAAGATGCTGACCGTGTTCTTCCGGTTGACGTTCTCCGCGATATGGAAAAAGAAGGAATCATCGGAAAATTACACAATAAATTCTACACAACAGTTGGTAACGGTACTGCAGTAGCATCTTCAAAAGCATTTGCAGATGAATTTGCTCAGAAACTGAAAGCAGATGGAGTTGACGCAGTTATCCTGACTTCTACTTGAGGTACTTGTACACGTTGCGGTGCAACGATGGTTAAAGGTGTAGAAGCTGCTGGACTTCCAGTAGTACACATGTGTACAGTAACACCAATTTCTATGACAGTTGGTGCTAACAGAATCGTTCCTACAATTGCTATTCCACATCCACTTGGAAATCCTGCTTTAGAGAAGGAAGAGGAATACAAATTACGTAGAGAATTAGTTGAGAAGGCTCTTGTAGCTCTTCAGACAGAAGTAGAAGATCAGACAATTTTCGAATAATTCTACAAGAAAGAAGGAGAACAGCGTTATGAGCAAAATTTATGACGTAGTGATCCTGGGTGCAGGTCCTGCTGGTTTAGCAGCAGGTCTGTACGCAGGAAGAGCAAGAATGTCTGTATTAATCGTAGAAAAAGGTAAAGACGGTGGACAGATTGCTATTACAGATGAGATTGAAAACTATCCTGGACAGATTGTTGAGGGTGAAAGTGGCCCATCTCTGATCGCCAGAATGACAGAGCAGTGTGAAAAATTCGGTGTAGAGAGAGTGACAGATGTTATCAATGACGTTGTACTGGAAGGTGACGTGAAGAAACTGATTAGTGCAAAAGGAGAATACTGCGGTAAAACTCTTATCATTGCAACAGGTGCTTTTGCAAGACCAATTGGCTGCAAAGGTGAAAAAGAATTCATGGGAAAAGGTGTTTCCTACTGTGCTACATGTGATGCGAACTTCTTCGAAGATTTTGAAGTATATGTAGTAGGTGGCGGCGACTCAGCTGTTGAAGAAGCTATGTACCTTACAAAATTCGCAAGAAAAGTTACAATCATCCACAGACGTGATGAACTTCGTGCAGCAAAATCTATTCAGGAAAAAGCATTCAAGAACCCGAAACTTCACTTTATGTGGGATACTGTTGTAGAGGAAGTTGGAGGAGATGGAATCCTTTCTGAAATGACAGTTAAGAATGTAAAAACTGGAGAACTCACAAAGATCGTTGCTGATGAAGAAGACGGAATGTTTGGTGTATTCGGATTTATCGGAACATTACCAAGCACAAAGATCTTCGAAGGAAAAGGTCTTGAACTTGATGAAAGAGGATACATTCCAACAGATGATAATATGAAGACAAATATCCCAGGCGTATTTGCAGCAGGTGATGTTCGTGTGAAGAGTCTTCGTCAGGTAGTTACAGCTGCTGCAGACGGAGCAATCGCTACTACACAGTGCGAGAAATACATTAACGAAATGGAATAATTTTTCACAAGGAGGGCATGTAAAATGTTAGAAGTAGATAAAAATACATTTCAGGCAGAAGTATTAGAGGCAGAAGGATACGTATTCGTAGATTTCTTTGGTGATGGATGTGTACCATGCCAGGCATTAATGCCATTCGTACACTCTATGGCAGATCAGTACGGAGATAAATTAAAATTCACATCTCTGAATACAACAAAAGCTCGTCGTCTTGCTATTGGACAGAAAATCTTAGGACTTCCTGTTATGGCTATTTACAAAGACGGAGAAAAAGTAGAAGAACTTGTAAAAGATGACGCTACAGAAGCTAATATTGAAGCTATGATCAAAAAATACATCTAATTAGAAAATCTATTTGTATTTTTTAGAAAAAGCATGTATACTTAATGCGTACAAAGCCGAACAGGCTTTTACGGGAGTGTGAAAGCATTCCAAATATAAATTTATACTAAAAGTAAAATGAAAGGAAGGAGAAAAAGCCATGGCAATTTTAGATGGAAAAAAAGTAATTATCATTGGCGACCGTGATGGTGTGCCAGGACCAGCTATTGCAGAATGTGTTAAGACAGCCGGTGGAGAAGTAGTTTTTTCTTCAACTGAATGCTTCGTCTGAACTAGCGCAGGTGCAATGGATCTTGAGAATCAGAAAAGAGTTAAAGACTTTGCAGACGAATTCGGTGCAGAGAATTTAGTAGTACTCGTTGGAGCAGCAGAAGGAGAGGCAGCAGGATTAGCTGCTGAGACAGTTACTGCTGGTGACCCAACATTCGCAGGACCATTGACAGGGGTCGAGTTAGGACTCACGGTATATCATGTATGTGAACCAGAATTGAAAGAAGAATTCGATGAAGCTGTTTACGATGAGCAGGTAGGTATGATGGAAATGGTACTTGACGTTGATGATATCGTAAGCGAGATGTCATCTATTCGTGAACAATTTTGTAAATATTTATAGAAGATAAGTATTTATAACGAAAATCTGATTTGATTTTGGGTTTTCTACGGGTGATGGAGTAAATGCTTACTTCATCACCCTTTATTTTTAGTATATATAAAAAATTCTCATTTTAAACATCTAAAAGAAAGGTGGAACCTTCAAATGAACAGTGTAATTAAAGGAGCCAGCTATGTACTGGCACATACTCCACAGATGGTAGTGTATAATGGAACAACTCAGACAACAGAGAGAGTTGTGAACCCAGAATCTGAATACTTAAAAGAACTTGAAAGTCATCTTCGTTCTTACGAAGAATGTGTAAACTACTGGCCAAACCAAGTATATATTGGAAACGCACATCCGGATGAACTCGCAGAAGTAGAGTTCCCTTACTATGATAAAGTAAAAGAAGGCGCAGAGAGATTTGGTAAATACGGTGAGATTATGCCGGAGAACGAATTCCTTCTTTTAGTTCAGACATGTGATATGTTTGAAGTTGTAAAATTAGACAAAGACTTTGTTGCAGCAACAAAAGAAGCATTTGTTTCTAATCCAATTATTACAGAAGCAATCGCAGCAAGAGTAGAAGAAGGTGTAGAACTTAGTGAAGTTGAGCATCTGGTAAACGAAGAACATGCAGAAGGACTTTACATCGCTGGCAAATTAGTTGGTTGTGTGAAGAGAGCACATGATATCGATGTGAACCTTTCTGCTCATGTAATGCATGAAAACATGATGAGCAAAGCTACAAGTGTACTTGCTTTATTATATGCTGTAAGAAACACAGGAATCGATGCAGGAGATATCGAGTACGTTATCGACTGTGCAGAAGAAGCTTGTGGTGATATGAACCAGCGTGGTGGTGGAAACTTTGCAAAAGCTGCAGCAGAAGTTGCTGGACTTATGAATGCAACAGGTTCTGACTCACGTGGATTCTGTGCTGGTCCTTCACATGCTTTAATTGAAGCAGCAGCTCTTGTAAAATCAGGTGCTTACAAATGTGTAGCTGTAACAGCTGGTGGATGTACAGCAAAACTTGGTATGAACGGAAAAGACCATGTGAAGAAAGGTCTTCCAATCTTAGAAGACTGTCTTGCAGGATTCTGTGTAATCATCGCAGAAAATGATGGTGTTAGCCCAGAAATCAACCTTGACATCTTAGGACGTCATACAGTTGGTACAGGATCTGCTCCACAGAACGTAATCGGAAGCCTTGTAGCTGATCCTCTTGCAAGAGTAGGATTAAAGATTACAGATATTGACAAATACTCTCCAGAAATGCAGAACCCAGATATTACAAAACCTGCAGGAGCTGGTGATGTTCCGTTAGCTAACTATAAGATGATCGCTGCTTTAGCTGTTAAAAAAGGTGATCTTGAGAAGAAAGATATGCCAGGATTTGCAGCAAAACACGGTCTGACAGGTTGGGCTCCGACTCAGGGACATATCCCTTCAGGTGTTCCATACATCGGATTTGCAGTAGAAGATATCAAAGCAGGTAAGATCAAAAATGCTATGATCGTTGGTAAAGGAAGCTTATTCCTTGGCCGTATGACAAACCTTTTTGATGGTGTTTCATTTGTAATTCAGGCAAACACAGGTGCAGAAGACAATTCTGGTGTTTCTGAAGAAGAAGTAAAAGGATTGATCGCAAAAGCAATGAAAGATTTTGCAGAAACTCTTATGGCAGCAGAATAGAGAGGTGGACAAAATGGCAAATATAGAAAAAATGATTGCTTCCACTTTTATGGAGATTGCTCAGGGACTGGAGACAGGAAGCTTTGGCAAACGTCCTAAAATCGCTCTTACAGGTATGGGAAGCGAACACGGAGAAGAAAACTCCATGGCTGCAGCAATTGAGGCTGCAAAGGATGGAATAGATGTGTACTACATCGGTACATTAGAAGCAGAAGGAGTTACAACAGTCAAAGTGGCTAACGATGAAGAAGGCCACGATAAGATGGAAGAAATGCTGAAAAATAAAGAAGTGGATGCGGCAGTAACAATGCATTTCCCATTCCCAATCGGTGTTTCTACTGTTGGACGTTGTGTAACACCTGCAACTGCAAAAGAAATGTTTATTGCAAATACAACAGGTACATCCAGCACAGATCGTATCGAAGGTATGATTAAAAATGCAATCTACGGTGTAATCGCAGCAAAAGCTTGCGGGAAAAAGAACCCATCTGTTGGTATCTTAAATGTAGATGGCGCTCGTCAGACTGAGAAAGCTTTAAAAGAGCTTCAGAGCAACGGATATGATATTACATTTGCAGAGTCAGGAAGAGCTGACGGTGGATGTGTGATGAGAGGTAATGATGTACTTCAGGCTTCTCCAGATATCATGGTTACAGATTCTCTTACAGGTAATATCCTTGTGAAGATGCTTTCTTCTTTCAATACAGGAGGAAGTTTTGAAGCAACAGGATTTGGATATGGACCAGGTATTGGTGAAGGATACGAACAGCTTGTTATGATCGTTTCCCGTGCTTCCGGTGCTCCTGTTATCGCAAATGCGATTCGTTATGCAGCACAGCTTGTACGTGGAAAAGTATTTGAAGTTGCAAAAGATGAATTTGCAGCAGTGAAAAAAGCTGGATTCAATGATATCCTTAACAAATACAAAACTGTAGCAAAACCAGCAGCTGAAGAGGAAGTAAAAGAACCTCCGAAGGAGATTGTTACAGCACAGATTCCAGGTATCGAAGTAATGGATCTTGAAGATGCTGTAAAAGCACTCTGGAAGATTAATATTTATGCAGAAAGTGGAATGGGTTGTACAGGACCTATCATCCGTGTATCTGATGCAAATCTTGCAAAAGCAGAAGAAGAACTGAAAAAAGCAGGTTATATCAATTAATTAAGCCTCTAAGTATTTAGTTATAGAAAGAGAAAGCATTTCCGTGTGGGATGCTTTCTTTTTTCGGTTTTATATAAGGTGAATGGAAAACAATGAAGATAAAAACTGAAAATTAATGAAATAATTATAAATTATAAGAAACAAATGTCTATTTATTGAAATAGATAAAAATAAATGTTACAATATCTCTGATAAAAACGAAAGTGGGGGATATTGTATGACCGTAGAAAGATTGATGGACATTTTGAAGGAAAGCAAATATACTGTCGTTTTAAGCGGAAATGGAATGGTTCTAGAAAGCGATTATATGTTGATCCGCGACAGTCAGGAAAGCTACGATATCGAGAAGAAATATAGGTATTCTGCAGAGGAACTTTTCAGTAGTTCACTATTTTCTACAAGAAAAGAGTTATTCTATGAATTCTATCGAAATGAGATGCTCCCGCAATTAGAAAAGCCGCCGGGAGAAGGATTTTATGCTCTCGCAGCTTTAGAAAAGAAGGGTCTGATCGATACTGTGATCACAAGAAGAGTTTATCACCTTCCGACAAGAGCAGGCTGTAAAAATGTGATTGAACTGCATGGAAATATTTGCGAGCATTACTGTCCACATTGTGGGGAAGAATACTCTTTGGATTATATCAGACAGTCTCGGCGTGTTCCGCTTTGCACAAAATGTAATACAGCACTTCGTCCGAGGGCGGTTCTCTATGGCGAGATGGTAGACAATCAAGTGATGACAAAAGCGGCAGAAGAGGTAATGCGAGCAGATGTTGTTCTTGCACTTGGAACGAATTTAAAAACGACATTGTGTGAACAGCTACTTGGGTATTATGGAGGCAACAGGTTGATCTTAATTACATTAAAGGAGCACTTTTCAGATAAGTATGCGGATGGAGTGATCCATGACAGAGTAGATCAGACATTGTTAAAGATACTTTGCCAGTCAGAAAATCTACATAAGTTATATTAAGATGAATCGTTATGGGAGATTTCCCAAGAGAAGGAGGAATCCGCATCAAGGCTTTGTTTCTCCAAGTTTCTCCTTGTCAAGCGTGAATAAGTTGTATATAATGGAACATAGCGAAAAGCATTGCGCAAGCAAAAGAGAACAGGAGTGTGTAAAAATGAGTAAAGTAAGAACAAGATTTGCACCAAGCCCTACGGGAAGAATGCATGTAGGTAATCTGCGTACGGCATTGTATGCATATCTGATCGCAAAACATGAAGGCGGAGATTTTATGCTTCGTATTGAAGATACAGACCAGGAGAGATTTGTTGACGGAGCACTTGAGATCATTTATCGAACTCTGGAGAAGACTGGACTGATTCATGATGAAGGGCCGGATAAGGACGGTGGTGTCGGACCGTATGTACAGAGTGAGCGTCAGGCGATGGGAATTTATATGAAGTATGCAAAGCAGCTTATTGACCAGGGTGATGCGTACTATTGTTTTTGTGATAAAGAACGTTTAGAATCTTTAAAGAGCAAGGTGTCAGAGAGCGGTACTGAGATTGTAGCATACGATAAACATTGTCTGCATCTGAGCAAAGAAGAGATTGAGGCGAACCTTGCAGCCGGAAAACCATATGTAATCCGTATTAATATGCCGACAGAAGGAACAACGACATTCCACGATGACATTTACGGGGAAATCACAGTTCCAAATGAAGAATTGGATGATATGATCCTGATCAAATCAGATGGATACCCAACTTATAACTTTGCAAATGTTGTTGATGATCACTTGATGGGGATTACACATGTAGTAAGAGGAAATGAATATCTTTCTTCTGCACCAAAGTATAACAGGTTGTATGAAGCATTCGGATGGGAGATCCCGACTTACGTTCATTGTCCATTGATCACAAATGAGGAGCACAAGAAGTTGAGTAAGCGTTCCGGTCATTCTTCTTACGAAGATCTTCTGGAACAAGGATATCTGACAGAGGCAATCGTGAACTATGTAGCGCTGCTTGGATGGAGCCCATCGGATAACCGTGAAATTTTCTCGTTGGAGGAGCTTGTAGAAGCATTTGACTATCATCATATGAGCAAATCTCCGGCTGTGTTCGACACAATGAAGCTAAAATGGATGAACGGTGAGTATATGAAAGCAATGGATTTTGACAAGTTTTATGAACTTGCAAAACCATATATTGAGGAAGTTATTCATAAAGATTATGATTTAAAGAAGATTGCAGGACTTGTGAAATCAAGAATTGAAGTGTTCCCGGATATCAAGGATCAGATTGATTTCTTTGAGGAGCTTCCAGAGTATGATATTGCGATGTACACACATAAGAAAATGAAAACAAATGCGGAGACATCGCTGGAAGTATTGCAGGAATTGCTTCCATTATTTGAAGCGCAGGAAGATTACAGCAATGATGCCTTATATGAAATGCTTAAAGGGTATGTAGAGAAGAAGGGCTGTAAGAACGGATATGCGATGTGGCCGGTCCGCACGGCAGTATCCGGTAAGCAGAATACACCGGGCGGTGCGACAGAGATTATGGAGATTATCGGCAAAGAAGAGTCTTTGAATCGTATCCGCAAGGCAATTGAACTGCTGGGTGCATAATGGGGTTTAATGAAGCTCAGACAAAAGCAATCTGTCATAAAAATGGGCCGGCAATGGTACTTGCCGGCCCAGGTTCAGGAAAAACATTGGTCATCACAAGACGAGTAGAATATCTGATTAAAAAGTATGGGGTCAGACCGGAGCAGATTCTTGTCATTACCTTTACAAAAGCGGCGGCGAAGGAAATGCGGGAGCGATTTGCAAAAATTACAAAAGACGATCGTTTTCCAGTTACGTTTGGGACTTTCCATGGTATTTACTATGGGATTTTGAAATGGGCATACCGGATGAATGCATCAAATATTTTTTCGGAGGAAGAAAAGATGATGCTTTTAAGGGAAGTCATTGCCGGGATGGAATTGGAGATCGAAGATGAGAAAGAATTTTTACAGGGAATTGCCTCTGAGATCGGCCAGATCAAAAATAACAGACTTTCGCTGGAGGAGTATGAATCCAGCAACTGTTCGGATCAGATGTTTCGTCAAATTTATGAGGAATATGAGCGAAGAAGAAAGCTTTTAAAGAAAATCGACTTTGATGACATGCTTGTTTTATGCTATGAACTGTTTCAGAAGAGACCGGATATTCTTCAAATGTGGCAGAAAAAATTTCAATATATTTTAATCGATGAATTTCAGGACATCAACCAAGTGCAGTATGATGTGATTCGTATGCTTGCACTTCCAGAAAACAATCTGTTTATTGTCGGGGATGATGATCAGTCTATTTACCGTTTCCGCGGAGCAAGACCAGAGATCATGCTCGGATTTTCTAAAGATTATCCCAATGCAAAATCAATTATACTGGATGTGAATTATCGGTCTACAAAGGCTGTTGTGAGTGCTGCAAGAAGAGTGATTGAGAGGAATAAGAACCGTTATCAGAAGGAGATTATCACTGTAAATGAGCAGGGGGACAATGTACATATTCAAGAAGTACGTCATCCGGTAGAGGAGAGCCACTACGTCAGAGAACAGATTGCAAAAGCAGTTGCAGCAGGAACTGAGCCATCGCAGATTGCGGTATTATATCGTACAAATACGGAGCCGCGTGCGCTTGTGGAGACATTCATGGAATATCATATTCCATTTCAGATGAAAGAGCATCTCCCCAATCTGTATGAGCACTTTATCGGGAGAGATTTTCAGGCATATATGCGGATGGCGCTTGGGGGAAGAGACCGCGGAGATTTTCTGATGATCATGAATCGGCCAAATAGATATATTGGCAGAGATAGTGTGGATCGCGGAGAGATTTCTTTTGAAAACCTGCGGAAATATTATATGGAAAAAGACTGGATGGTAGATCGGATCGACCAGCTGGAAGTGGATCTGAAAGTGATCAGCCGAATGACTCCGTATGCGGCAATTCAGTATATCAGAAAAAGTGTTGGCTATGATCTGTTCTTAAATGAGTATGCGATCAAACGGAAGATGAAACTGGAAGATCTTCAGGAATTGATTCGGGAACTGGAAGAGCGTGCCAAAGAATTTAAGACAATCGAAGAATGGTTCGCCCATATTGAAAAATATACAGAGGAATTGCGGCTGCAGGCAGTCACACGGACAGAGAATAGAAATGCAGTGTCTCTTATGACATTTCATGCGGCAAAAGGGCTGGAGTATGATACCGTATTTATCATTGGAGCCAACGAAGATGTGACACCGTATAAAAAGGCAGAACTTCCAGAGGAGATGGAGGAGGAACGTCGAATGTTCTATGTGGCAATGACACGCGCAAAGAAACACTTGACGATCAGCTATGTGAGAGAAAAAAATGGAAAAGCGATGGAGCAGTCCAGATTTCTTGGGGAACTGTTTCAGAACAGACCTACAAGATAAGAATGAATTTCTAAGGAATGTTTCCAGAAGAGACATATAATTAAAGAGGCACTGAGCATCTGTTTTTAGAAATGACCATTTCATTAGTTGTAATTCTAATGGGGAATCATTTTGTTTGCCAGATTGTTCAGTGCCTCTTTTACAATTGCTTCTGCTCGGGATCAGATGGAATCTATTCTTCGTCGTCTAAAGCATCAAAATCCTGCTCATCAAGCCATTCGTCAAAAGCATCGGCAGCAACTTCGTACTCATCGTCATCTTCGATGTTCTCAAGAGTAGGTTCTCCGTCTACTTCTTTATAGCGGTAGATGAATACGTCTCCGTCTTCATTCTCTCCATCTTCGTTCAGAGGGAGGAGTGCGATGTATTCTCTTTCATCTGCTTCATAGATCGTGAGGACAGCACATTCAACTACTTCATCGTTGTCTAATGTTAAAGTTACTGTGACTGCTTCATCATTGTGGCATCCGCAGTTACAATCGTCGTGATTGCAGTTGCAATCGTGGTTGTGTTCACTCATAATATTCTCCTTTTCTGCTTCATTCATCTTTGAATTACTGATATGATAACTCTATCAGACTCCGGTCAGAAATGCAAGGGGAAAACTATTGACATTGAAATAAAAATAGGTAAAATTAAATTTATATGTGTGAAATATGTGTTTAGTAGAATGTTATATGATGATATAGGAGGAAACATATGCAAAAGAAGATACTATCAATCATCCTCTGCATGATTCTGTGTATACTGCCTCTTTCAGGCTGTAAGAAAAATGTAGGGACACCTGAAGATAATGCAGTAAGTCCAGAGGAGGAGAAACAGGAAGAGACAGAAGTTTATACATTCGGATATACCTGTACGACGATGGCAGATAATCCATACTTTGCTGTGCTGGAAGAGGCAATCCGAGAAGAAGTGGAGAAGCAGGGCGGGCAAATGATCACGCGCGATCCGAAGGGGGATGATACCCTTCAGCTGGAACAGATCAATGAAATGATTGAAGAAGGCATTGATGCGATTTTCTTAAGCCCTGTAAACTGGGAGACGATTCAGCCGGGATTGGATGCCCTGAGAGAAGCAGGTGTCAAGATTATCAACATTGACACAGAAGTGAAGGATCTTAATCTGGTAGATGCCTATGTTGGAACAGATAACAAGCAGGCAGGATATCTATGTGGAGAAGATGTCGTACAGCGTTTTCCAGAAGGAGGGAAGGTACTGATCTTAGAATGTCCGAATACAAATTCAATCAACGAGAGGATTACCGGATTTGAAGAGGCAATTGCGGATCAGGGATTTGAGATTGTCGCAAGAGAGAATGTAAATGGAAGTAAAGAAATATCTATGGAGACTACAAAAAGGCTTCTGAAACAATATCCGGATGTGGATGTGATCATGTGTGGAAATGACCAGACGGCGCTTGGAGCAAAGAGGGCAGCAGAGACAGATCAGGCTTATGCCGGGGTTGTGATTTACGGAGTAGACGGTTCTCCGGATTTGAAAAAGGAATTGCAAAAATCAGACGATATCATTGTAGGAACAGCAGCTCAGCGGCCGATTACCCTTGGGAAAGATGCAGTAAAATCAGCATTCCAGGTGCTGGATGGGGAAAAGATAAAAGAGCCGATTTATGAAGAAACTTTTCTGATCACAAAGGATAATGTTGATATGTATGGGGCAGATGGCTGGCAATAATAGGTGAAATAAGGGAGGAAGAAATGAAGGTCGTACAGGGAGCACCACTGCCGCTTGGCGTCAGTAGGCAGAAAGAAGCATTAAATTTTGCGGTGGAGGTCAAAGAAGGAAAGCAATGTACCCTTCTGTTATATAAGTGTGGTGAAAATGTTCCGATGGAGAAGATTCCGATGAAAGAGGAAGCCGGGACTGGGACAGTGCGCTGTGTGATGTTATCAGATCTTCCTGCACAAGCGTGTGAATACAACTATGAGATCGATGGCAAGATTGTTACCGATTCTTATGCAAAAGGGATTGCAGGGAGAGAACGATGGAACGATCAGGCGGATTTTGCACCACATCAAGTGAGAGGAAAGCTTCCCCAAAAGGAAGAATATCCATGGGAAGATGACTGCCCGCTGCGGATTCCGGAAGAGGACGTCATTGCATACAGTCTCCATGTAAGAGGATTTACAAGACATTCCTCTTCCAAAGTGAAGAAAAAGGGGACGTTTCGTGGCGTGATGGAAAAGCTTCCTTATCTGAAAGAGCTTGGGATTAATCAGATCCAGTGCATGCCGGTTTATGAATTTGAAGAGCGCGGAAGAAAGGTCAATTACTGGGGATATGGAGAGGGATTTTTCTTTGCACCAAAGGCATCTTATGCAGCAGATCATGATGCGCAAAAAGAGTTGAAAGAACTTGTAAAGACATGTCACCGGGAAGGGATTGAAGTAGTACTTGATTTTCCCTTTACAGCACAGACAAGGTTTCAGATTGTGGAGGACTGTCTGAGGTATTATGTGATGGAGTATCATATTGACGGATTTCTTTTAAATCCGTATCAGGTACCTGTAGAATTTTTGCGGAGAGATCCGGTTTTAAGTGGGACAAAATTGCTTATCAAAGACGAATCCTTTCAGAATACGATGCGGAGATTTTTAAAAGGTGATGAAGGAATGATTGCCAGTGTAGCAGAACAGTTCCGAAGGAAAACTTCTGTGTCCGGATCCTGCAACTATATTACAAATCATACCGGTTTTACCTTGGAAGATCTTGTATCGTATGATGCAAAGCATAACGAAGCAAACGGAGAACAGAATCAGGATGGGCCGGACTATAATTATAGTTGGAATTGTGGGGTAGAAGGAAAGACACGCAAAAAGCAGATAGTGAAACTGCGGCAGGGACAGAAGAGAAATGCGATGTTTCTTTTAATGACTGCACAGGGGACACCTTGTCTTCTTGCAGGAGATGAATTTGGAAACAGTCAAGGTGGAAATAACAATGTCTACTGTCAGGATAATGAGACCGGGTGGGTAGACTGGAGCAGACTGGAGCGAGAAAAATCATTTTTTCACTATGTCAAAGAGTTAATTGCTTTTCGGAAAAAGCATGGCATACTCCACCAGAAGGAAGCACTGACAGGAACAGACCGAAGTGGCAGCGGTATTCCTGATATTTCCTATCATGGAGAGGCGGCGTGGCAGATCCAACAGGAGGCGTCGAGCAGGCAGCTTGGAATTTTATACAGTGGAAGTCCAAAGAAAGAGAGCAACTGTTTCCTTCTCTATAATATGCACTGGATCGCACATTCTTTCGCCCTTCCAGCTTTGCCGAAAGATCAAGCATGGTATCAGGTGATGTCGACTGAAGAAGGATTCTATGAACAGCCTCTTTTGATCGAAGGAAAAAGAAGTATAATTTTGGAAGGACGCAGTGTGGCGGCTTTTGTTGCAGGGATGTCCCAAGAAACAATGAGAGGAACAAGAAGCATATGAATGGAATGACGAAAAAAGTAGGATTGAATTCTTTTTGGCTGAAAATGATTGCAATTACAACGATGCTCATCGACCATGTGGGAGCGGTGCTGCTTCCGCAATATCCGATTTTGCGAATCATCGGAAGGATTGCTTTCCCGATTTTCTGCTTCCTTCTGGTGGAAGGGTTTATGCACACGCATGACGTGATCCGGTATATGACAAGAATAGGATTATTTGCATTGATCTCAGAGATCCCATTTGATCTTTTGTTCTATGGAAGGATTTTAGACGGAACACACCAGAATGTATTCTTCACATTATTCATAGGGTTGGTTATGCTTTACTATCTGACGAAACGGTATCCAGCTGTTTTAAACTTTTTGATGGTCATCCTATTTATGCTGTTTGCAGAGTTTTTGAGGACGGATTACAGTTCGATGGGGCTCTTACTCATTTTGTGTTTTTGGGCATTCCGTGAAAAGAAAGTATGGATGTGTCTTTCGGTAGCTGCAGTCAATATTTTGCTGATGGGATATATCCAGGCGTTTGCGGTGCTGGCGCTGCCGTTTATTCTTCTATACAACGGAGAACAGGGACCGAAGATGAAATATGTATTTTACTTATTTTATCCACTACACTTACTTGTGTTGCTTGGAATAGGTCTGCTGATATATTAAGATGCTGTAAAGTATTGGGCTTTGATAATAAGAAGCATTAAGGTAGGGATGAACAAAATGGGAAATGCATGGAGACATTTTTGTACAATTACATATCATAAATTGCTGGTGATGAGAGAGTGTTTCCGTCTTGGACTATACCGTCAGGGCGTTCTCCATGATCTGTCAAAATATAGTTGGACGGAATTCAGAATCGGAGCAAAATATTATCAGGGAACGAGAAGTCCGAACAATGCTGAGCGGGAGGCGATAGGATACTCTTCTGCATGGCTGCATCATAAAGGACGAAACCGTCATCACTATGAATACTGGATTGATTATGTCTTGGATGGAGAGAGTGGTTTGGTCGGCATGAAAATGCCAGAAAAATATGTCGTCGAGATGTTTGTAGATCGGATTGCGGCCTGTAAAGTTTATAAAAAAGACGAATATACCAATCGGAGTGCATTGGAATATTATGAGAGTGGCAGCGGATATGAAAAAATGATGCATCCGGAAACCCAGAAACTGTTAGAGACACTTCTTGTGATGCTGGCAGAGCAGGGGGAGGAGGCTACCTATTTGTACATCAGGGAAAATGTGCTGAAAAAAGGTATGCATTAAATTGGATTGTAAGATCATATAGGTTATTTTAGAAAAATACTGTGAAAAAACAGACATGTTCTGTCAGAGTACTTATTCGAGTTAAAAAACAGGAATGAGTATTTGACAGAACATGTCTGCTTTCATTTTCATATAGTTATTCAGGATAATATAATTGTTCTTCCTGAATGCCTGTGAGGACTTCATTCAAATATTTTTTTGCGAGAAAACGTGCCATCGGAAGGTTCATGTCCAGATAATTTCCGCAGTCTTTGGCGCTTGCTCCAGGCACTTCATCGTAATAGTCTGCAATAAATACAAAAAGTTCCCGCATCAGATCGACAATGTCTGAGGACTCGTAATCTCCGGCAAGAAGCAGATAGAAACCGGTACGACATCCCATTGGACCAAAATAGATAGTTTTCTTGCCATACACGGAGTGGTTGCGGAGAAAGGTGGCGGCAAGATGTTCTATGGTGTGCATCTCAGCGGTATTCATGACAGGCTCTTCATTTGGATTGGTCATGCGGATGTCAAAAGTAGTGATGACTGCTCCTTCTACATGATCTTTCCGGGAGACATAGAGTCCAGGAACGAGTTTGTTATGATCGATTGTAAAACTTGTGATTTTTTCCATTGTATTACCTCCAGTGTTTGATTCTTCCATTATAAATGCTTTTGATTTTTTGTGCAAGTGAGGAAAAAGTGTGATACAATGAGAATAAAATCAGGAAAAGATGGGAGAGGAAGGTTTGGTGAGCAAATGAAGCTATATTTAATCAGACATGGAGAAACAGACTGGAACAAGGAAAGAAAGCTACAGGGAAAGTCGGATATTGAGCTTAATACATTCGGGAGGACTCTTGCGAGAAAGACGGCAAAACATTTGAGAGATCTTTCGTTTGATCTGGCAATCACAAGTCCTCTGAAGAGGGCAAAGGAGACAGCCGAGATTTTGCTGGAAGGCAGAGAAATTCCTCTTTTGGAAGATGAGAGACTGGCGGAGATGGGATTTGGATGTTTGGAAGGGTATTATTGCAAGGGTGAGAAGATGAATATACCGGATCCAAAGTTCCATTATTTTTATGATGATCCAGCATGTTATCAGGCTCCGGAAGGTGGAGAGAGTTTTGAAGAACTGCTTAAAAGAGCAAAAGGGTTTCTTGCAGATCTCTGTGAGAAGAAAGCATATGAAAATAAGACGATTCTGTTATCCACGCATGGCGCAATGCTTCGGGCACTTTTAGATACGGTGAAAGGAATCGGGGTAGAGCAGTTTTGGGACAGTGGTGTTCAGAAAAATTGTGCGGTATCTGTGATAGAAATTAAGGATGGCATTGCAAAGGTCATAGAAGAAGGAGTTATCTATTATGACGATGAGGTTGAAGACTGGTAAAGTCATAGAAAAGAATCATAGAAAAGAAGATAGGTCTGCTTGACTTTCCTGCGGGCAGATGTTAGACTTACAGTAATTCAGATAGTTTAGATAAAATCAGTGACCAAAAGTAGTAACTGCCATGGAACATGACAGAGAGCCGGGGATGGTGGAAGCCGGTATGGAAAGTGACAGCGAATGGATTTGGGAGATGCGAAATGAACGGAGGCAAGAGCCTTTTAGTAGTGGAGCCGTGTTCTCACGTTACAGAGACAAGAGTTATATCTTGGCAAACAACAGGAAGTTTGATGCGGGAAGATATGAATCAGGGTGGCACCACGTAATACCGACGTCCCTAGCTTTGGCTATGGGCGTTTTTTATTTAGGAGGAAAAGACAATGATCAATGACAAAAAAGTATTATTCAGCGGAATGCAGGCAACAGGAAATCTGACACTTGGAAACTATCTTGGGGCGCTTAAGAACTGGGTGACATTAAGCGATGAATATGAGTGCTTCTACAGTGTGGTGGATATGCATTCTATCACGGTAAGACAAGATCCGGCGACACTTCGGAAGCGGGCACGTGCTCTTTTGACACTTTACATTGCAGCAGGACTTGATCCGGAAAAAAATTGTATTTATTATCAGTCACATGTGTCAGGACATGCGGAACTTGCATGGATTTTAAATTGTTATACCTATATGGGAGAATTGAACCGTATGACACAGTTCAAGGATAAATCAGCAAAACATGCAGATAATATTAATGCAGGATTGTTTACATATCCAGTTCTGATGGCGGCCGATATCTTATTGTTTCAGGCAGATGTTGTTCCGGTGGGCATTGACCAGATGCAGCATCTGGAGCTGACAAGAGATATCGCACAGCGTTTCAATGGGGTATACGGAGATGTATTTACGATTCCGGAGCCATATGTCGGAAAAGTAGGAGCAAAGATTATGAGTCTGCAGGATCCAGCTAAGAAAATGTCAAAATCAGATGAGAATCCAAATGCAAGTATTTATCTGATGGATGATCCGGATACAATCATGCGCAAATGCAAACGTGCGGTGACAGATTCAGAAGCACAGATCCTGTACCGTGAAGAACAGCCGGGTGTGAAAAACCTGATTGATATTTACAGTGCATGTACAGGAAAGACTCCAGATGAGACGGTAAAGGAATTTGACGGAAAAGGGTATGGAGACTTTAAGATGGCAGTTGGAGAAGCAGTAGTATCTGTATTAAAACCGCTTCAGGATGAATACGCAAGGTTAGAAAAAGATAAAGCATTTATCGATGG
Source organism: Coprococcus sp. HPP0074 (assembly GCF_964238105.1). NCBI lineage: Bacteria > Bacillati > Bacillota > Clostridia > Lachnospirales > Lachnospiraceae > Coprococcus > Coprococcus sp. HPP0074. The sequence goes on from NZ_CAXSKS010000005.1 coordinate 219,597, forward strand.
AATTATTAAGAACAATGCAGAGAAGGCAAACTATTTTGCGACAAAGACATTGCGGAAAGTACAGCGCAAAGTAGGATTCCCGGACAGAATCCGGTAGAGAAGGAAGAAAATGTATGCAGATACAGGAAGTGTTAAGACAGTTGGATGAGCTGTTTGCCACAAATCAGATACAGGAGGCGGAGCAGTTCTTGACAGAGGCGCTGATGCAGGCAAAAGAAGAAGAAAGTCAGAAGAAAAGCAGTGGGGAGGAGGTGCTGATCCTGTTAAATGAACTGACAGGGTATTATCGCAGTGTTGGCAGACATGAGGAGGCAGTGCAGAATGCTCGGGAGGCATTGGAACAGATCAGAAAGCTTGGCATGTCGGAAAGTGCAGAACATGGAACGACTTTAGTAAACGCAGCGACTGCACTGCGGGCAGCGGGGCAGTATGAAGCTGCGCTGGAAGCTTACCGGGAGGCGGAGCAGATCTACAGTATCTGTCTTCCTTCCGAAGATGCAAGATTTGCAGGGCTTTATAATAATATGAGTTTGGCCTATGAGAGACAAAATGCGCATGAAGAGGCGCTCAGCTGTCTGCAAAAAGCGCTTTCCGTCATTTTACAAACTGCAGATGCAAAGGAAGAGACAGCGGCAACTTACACGAATCTGGCAGAATTGTATTTGAAAACAGGGCAGATTTCGGAAGGTTTAAACTGTCTGGAGAAGGCATTGGTGTTATATGAGGCAGGGAATACACAAGATCCACACTATGCAGCTGCACTTTCTGCGTGTGGACATGGCTATTATCTGGCGGGCAGATATGAAGAGGCAATTGACAGCTATACAAAGGCACTCCGAATGATTTTAGATACGTATGGAGAAAATGATGCCTATGCAGTTACCTGTGAAAACTGTGCAATGGTGCTGGAGACGGCGGGATTTCCAAAAGAAGCAGGAATCCTCCGGGAAAAGGCGGCGCATGCAAGAAAAAGGTGTTCTGCAGTGGAAAGTAAATCATATGAAAGAAGACCAGAAAGCGAAAAAGACCGAAAAAAAGGGATAGAACTGGCGCGCGCTTATTACGAACAGTTTGGGAAACGTATGATCCGGGAACAGTTTCCGGAATATGCGGACAGAATCGCGGTTGGACTTGTCGGGGAAGGATCGGAATGCCTTGGATTTGATGATATGCTTTCAGAAGATCACGATTATGGCGCAGCATTCTGTATGTGGCTGACACAGGAAGACTATGACAAGATTGGCGACCGACTTCAGAGCGCTTATGAACAACTCCCGTCGAAGGTGCAAGGTCATAAGAGGAGAATTGCTTCTGCTCGTGGATCTGGTCGAGATGGAGTATTTTCGATTCCGGATTTCTATGAAAACTTTCTTGGCAGGGAATGGTTCTCTGTTCTGGAAGATGATAAAAAAGTAGATGGAGAAAAAGTATTTTCTGTATGGGCCGGTTTCCAGGAAGAACGACTTGCGATGGTGGTAAATGGAGCAGTATTTACAGATCCACTTGGAGAATTTTCAAGAGTCCGGGAATGCCTAATGAGAGAAATGCCAGAACAACTGTGGCTGCAAAAAACTGCAACAGCGATAGCAAAAGCGGCACAGGCAGGACAATATAATTACGCCCGCTGTATGCGTCGCGGCGATACGACAGCTGCTTCTTTTGCGTTATGGGAATTTCTTCGGGAAGCAGTGCATATAGAGTATCTGCTTCATCACGCGTACATGCCTTATTATAAATGGGCATGGCGGGGGATGGAAAACTTGTCCGGAGCGCAAGAAATGCAAAAGCGAATAGAAACATTGGCAAACGAACGTCCGGAAAGGGATCACTGGAAGGCTGTAGGAGAAGTACAGGAGGTCAATTGGGACGATCCGATTGTATGTCAGATCGAGCAGATTTCTGCTATGATTTTGGATCGGCTTCGCGAGCAGAAACTGACATACGGATGGGAAGATTTTCTAGAAATTCACACAGACAGAATTTTAAAGGCAGGAGAGAGAATGAAAAGAGAAAAGACAGAGATTTTGGAAGCAATCATTCAATTAGAATGGAACATGTTTCAGAAAGTAAGAAATACCGGAGGCAGAGCTGGATGTCAGGATGATTGGGAGACGTTTTACATTATGAGAAAAAGTCAGTTTACCAGTTGGAAAAAGGAACTGCTTCTTTCTTATGAAAGAGATCTTCTCGACGGGGAAAGTGCGGGACGTAATCTTGTTATGGAAAAATATGCGTATATGATGGAGTCAACAGTACCGGAAGAGTATCGAAGGATTGAAGAAAATCTCCCAAAGATTTCTGAAGAAAAGAAAAAGCTGATCGAAGGGATTGTTTCCATTCAGGTAAGCTGGAGAGAAGAGATGGCAGGGGAATACCCACAATTGTCGGGGCAGGCGCGGATCATCCATACAGAGGAAGATACGGTGGAGGACATTTCTTTTGAAACCTATCTGAGAGGAGAGTTGAAAACTTACTCGATGGAGACATTGGTACGATATGGGCAGCTTGTGGCGGAGTATGCAAAAGCTGGTAAAAATATGGTGGAAGAAATCATCGAGTGTACCGTAAGGTTATATGGATATGGAACGATGGGGCAGGCAGAACACTCTGTTGGCAGGAAGAAATAGAAAGCAAGTCGGTAAAAAAGACTGCGTATTCAATTTGATTAGAAGTTCATAGAGGTTATGAAGAAGGAAGCTGTTGCTTTCGCGATAAAAAAGTCGTGAAGTGACAGCTTTCTTTTCATTTTGTTATGAATTATAAGTTAGACAAATATATAATGATAAGTACAAATAAATTGAAATATGTCTAAAACAGAAGTATAATGTAGACAAATAAATGAAAATTAGTAAAGTTCGGAGGAAATAGTATGGTAAAAATGTTAATAGATGTCGATACAGGGGTGGATGATTCCATTGCACTTCTGTATGCATTAAATCATCCGGAGGTTGAAATTGTGGGAATTACAACCGGATGTGGAAATGTAGATGCAGTACAGGCAGCAGAAAATACCGTGAGGATAATTGAATTATCCAATACAAAGAAAGAAATACCAGTCGTTGTCGGGGCAAATCAGCCTTTAAACGGAACCTGGGAAGGTCCGGTCGCATGGATCCATGGAGAAAACGGAGTGGGGAACGTACTGCTGGAGAAGGGGAATTTCTCTTACAGAACAGATATCAAAGCAGAAGATTTTCTCTACGAGATGCTGCAGAAATACCCGCAGGAGTTAACACTCGTAACATTGGGACGACTGACTAACATCGCAATGATGGTACAGAAATATCCAGAATCAACTAAGCTTGTAAAAAATCTGGTGATGATGGGCGGAACTGTAAATGCACCGGGAAATGTATCTCCGGTCGCAGAGGCGAATATTGCAGGAGACCCGGAAGCATGCGATCAAGTATTTCTTACAGGAATGGACATTACAGTTGTTGGACTGGATGTGACGTTGAAGACAAGGTTGAGAAAAAAACATGTAGAACAGATGGAAACATACTGTTCGGAAAGATGTAAGCCTGCAGTGCAATATATGAAAAAAGCTTTAGAGTACTATATGAACGGATCAAGAGTACAGAATTATACACCGGATAATTGTCCGCTGCACGATCCGTTGGCAATGGTAGCTGCGGTTGTTCCAAGTATTGTGAAAATACAAAAAAGAAAGGCGAGAGTAGAGTGCTCCGGTACCTATTGCCGCGGAATGATTGTAACGGATTTACGGGAAAAGCCGATTGAGGCAGAATACATTAGTTTTGCATTAGAAGTAGATGCAGAAAGAGCGATCAATGAACTTATGTCTGTATTCTGGAGAGAATAGATCAGACATTTGATAAAACAAAAAAGGAAGGAAAAGGAAGATGAAGAAGAAAAGTGTGGCAGTTGGACTGGCGATGGTGATGATGGCTTCTGTAATTTTTTCAGGATGTGGAAATGCAGAGAAAGACAGTAAAAAGGAAGCAAAAGACAGTGCAGGGAAAGTAGGATGTATTTTAGGAGTTGGAGGTCTTGGAGATCAGGCATTTAATGATTTGATCTATGAGGGACTTGAAAAAGCAAAAGAAGAATTAAATATTGATTTTGATTATGCAGAACCAACTCAGGTATCAGAGTTTGAATTGATGATGCGGGATATGGCTTCGTCAGGAGAGTACGGTGCAATCATTTGTGTAGGGTTTGACCAGACAGATGCATTGTCAAAAGTCGCTCCGGAATTTCCGGATCAGCAGTTCGCATTTATTGATGGAACATTAGAGGCAGAAAACGTCGTAAATTATGCGGCAAAAGAGGAAGAAGGAGCCTTTTTGGCAGGTGCTCTTGCGGGACTGATGAAAAAAGATGCAGCAGCATATGGTGTGGAAGACAATGATACAATCGGATTTATTGCGGCGTTGGAGACACCGATTCTTTTGAAATGGAATTCTGGATATATGGCGGGAGCACAGTATGTAAATCCAAAGATCAACTGTCTTTCAGATTTTGTAGCGGGAGATAATCCGTTTGGAGATACTACAACAGCAAAAGAGATTGCGATCAGCCAGAAAAACCAGGGAGCAGACATTATCTTCCACGCAGCTGGAGGAGCTGGTCTTGGAGTATTTGATGCGGCAAAAGAATATGATTTCTATGCAATTGGATGTAACTCAAATCAGAATACAGTCAATCCAGAACACATTGTTGCAAGTATTTTAAAACGAGTAGATACAGCATCTTATGATATTGCAAAAAGTGCAATCATTGACAAGGATCTTGCAGTAGGAACAACAGTATCTTTGGGACTCTCTGATGAGGGAATGGACTATACATTGGAAGAAAGCAAGGTTCCGGTATCTGAAGAAGATATTCAGATCCTTGACGAAATTAAGCAGAAGATTGTGGATGGAGAAATCAAAGTGCCGTCGACAATTGAAGATGCCAAAAAATTTGTGAAAGAAAATCAGTATTAATAAGAAAATGGGGAATAGATGTATGTCAGGAAAACTGGAATACATCTATTCTTAGATAGGGAGGGAAAATAGAATGTATGCGGTAGAAATGCGTGGGATTACAAAGCGCTTTCCTGGAATGATCGCAAATGACCAGATTGAATTTCTTGTGGAAAAGGGAGAGATTCATAGTCTGCTTGGAGAAAATGGTGCAGGAAAAACTACACTGATGAAGATTTTGTTTGGGCTTTACCAGCCGGACGGGGGAAGCATCAAAATTAATGGGAATGAGATCAAACATCAAACAGCAGTGAAAGCATTTGAAATGGGACTGGGAATGGTGCATCAGCATTTTATGTTGATCGATAATATGACAGTATGGGAAAACATTGTTCTTGGCAGTGAACCGGGAAACTTTATGATCGACAGAAAAAAAGGGAAGGAAATTGTAAAACATTTATCAGAAAAATATCATTTTGATCTGGATGTGGATGCAAAGATTTCTGAGATTTCAGTTGGGATGAAGCAGAGAGTGGAGATTCTGAAAACATTATACAGAGGTGCGGAAATTATTATTTTAGATGAACCGACAGCAGTTCTTACTCCGTTAGAAGTAGAACAACTTCTGCAGATTTTGCTGGAAATGAAAAAAGAGGGAAAGACGATTATCTTTATCACGCATAAGCTGAAAGAAACAATGGCAGTATCAGATCATGTAACGATTCTGCGGAGCGGAAAGTCAGTGGAATTTCTCAAAACAACAGAAACAACGGAGAAGGAACTGGCAGCGCTGATGGTTGGATATGAGATTGATATGACGTTGGAAAGAAAAAAAGTGGAAAAAGGGGAAACAATTCTTTCTTTACAAAATGTAAGACTTCTTCCTCAGGCAGAAAAGACGGTGGATTTGGAAATACGTGCCGGAGAAATTTTAGGAATTGCCGGTGTAGAGGGAAATGGACAGCAGCAATTGGAAGAGATGATCATGGGGTTAGAGAAAGTAAAATGTGGAAAAATTTTCTTTAAACAAGAAGAAATTACCGGAATGTCTGTGAAAGAACGGTGTAAAAGAGGAATCGGATATATACCGTCTGACCGCTATAAAAGAGCAATCTTACCTGGATTTTCTCTGAAAGATAATTATCTCCTCGGAAATCAGTACAAAGATAGTTATGCCAGAAAAGGGATGTTAAATCAGGAGTATATTGAAAAGAAAACAAAAGAATTAATGGAAAAATTCGATGTGCGGGCAGTAAACGGAGATCAGCTCATCGGAGCATTGTCAGGTGGAAATCAGCAGAAATTAGTGCTGAGCAGAGAGGTGGATAAAGATCCGGATCTGATTTTAGCATGTCAGCCGGTGAGAGGTCTGGATATCGGTGCGATTAAGTTTATTCATAATGTTTTGTTGGAACTTCGCAATCAGGGGAAGGCAGTATTGTTGATATCGGCAGAATTGTCAGATTTGTTTCAGTTAAGTGACAGAATTGGAGTGCTCTACAAAGGAGAGATGATGTCACTTCAAGAGACAGAAAAGTATACGACAGAATCGATTAGTTTACTTATGGCAGGCAAGAAAGGAGTGTAGGTATGAAACAGAAGACAGTTCTCCATAATCTTTTATTATCTCTTGGTGCAATTTTATGTTCGTTGTTGATTGCAGCAGGTGTGATGCTTCTGGTCGGATATGATCCATTAGAGGCATACAGCGCTTTGATAGAAGGTGCATTTGGATCTAAGAACGCATTTGCGAATACGTTAAGCAAGAGCATCCCGCTGCTGTTTACCGGACTCGCAGTGGCATTCGCAAATAAAGGCGGGATTTTTAATATCGGTGGAGAAGGACAATTATATGCAGGAGCAATGGCAAGTACGGTGACAGCGCTTATGATGCAGGGAGCACCGCGATTCCTGGTGATTTTTTGCTCCTTTTGTGCAGGAATGCTTGCAGGAGCATGTGTAGGAGCAATTATCGGAGCTGCAAAAATCAAGCTTCAGGTCAATGAAGTAGTTGTGGCAATTATGTTGAATTATATCATTCAATATTTTACTTCGTATATTGTTACATATCCATTGAAGCAGGAAGGTGCCATGACAGCGCAGACAGTGGATATTGGTGCGAATTATATGTTGACGAAACTGATTCCGAAGACGCAATTGACGACAGCATTGTTAGTAGCGGTTGCAGCAGCGATTCTTTTGTTTTTCTTTTTTAAGAAGACAAGATCAGGGTATCATATCCGGGCAGTGGGAGAGAATAAGTCAGCAGCGCAGGCAGCGGGAATCCCGATGATGACAACGGCTATTTTGACGATGGGAATCAGCGGCGCACTTGCCGGGCTTGCAGGTACAACAGAAGTTTTTGGGAAAATGGGAAGATTTATTGACGGATTTTCTCCAGGGTTTGGATTTACCGGGATTGCAGTAGCGGTATTGGCTAACAACCATCCGATGGGAATTCTTTTAAGCGCGCTTTTATTTGGGATCTTGGAAGCGGGATCTATGAAAATGAGTTATTCGGCAGGGATTTCCACAAGTATGGTAAATGTAATTCAGGGGCTGGTGATTTTATTCGTGGCAACTCCGAATATCATCAGATTGATCAAACGGAAGAAAGGAGAATCGTAATATGGATAGTATCTTATCGATGGAAATGCTTTTGAGTACATTGCGTATGGCCATTCCGCTGGTGTTAGCTTCTGTCGGGGGCACACTGTGTGAACGAAGTGGGATTATTAATTTAGGAATTGAAGGAATGATGCTTTCAGGAGCATTTGGAGCAGTGTATGGAACTTATATCAGTGGGAATCCATGGATTGGGGTCTTATTTGCTATTTTGGTAGGCGGATTGTTTGGTATATTGCATGCAGTACTATGTATTCGCTTTAAGACAAATCAATCCGTCAGCGGAATCGGGATCAACGTATTTGTTTCCGGACTTACGATTGTTCTTACCCGGGCAGTCTGGAAATCAGATGGAATGAGTGGACAAGTGGAAAAACTTCCAGCAGTCAGTATTCCGGGACTAAAAGAGCTTCCAGTAATCGGAACATTGTTTACAGAACAGTCCCCATATCTTTTTATCACTGCTGGTATTGTGCTCGGAGCTTGGTTTTTTATGTATCGGACAAAGGCAGGACTCAGGCTTCGTGCCATTGGAGACCATCCGCAGGCAGCTCAGACAGTAGGGATCAATGTGTCATTATATCGCTATGTAGCTGTTACTTTTTGTGGAATGTTGTGCGGGCTTGCAGGTGGTTATCTTTCCATCGTGCAAAGCAACTTATTTGTAAAAGAAATGGTTGCCGGCCGGGGATTCATGGCATTGGCCGCAATGATTCTCGGTGGATGGAATCCTTTTGGGGCTCTGTGTGCAAGCCTTGTATTTGCATTTGCACAGGCATTGAGAATTAGTTTGAAAGTGGAAATTCCAAATCAATTGATGTTGATGCTTCCATATTTTATTACGCTATTTGTGCTTCTTTTCTTTGGACGAAAGGTAAAAGGACCTCAGGCTGCTGGAAATATTGAAGAATAAGTGGTAAAATATTTGAAAAGAGCAGAGTTAGAAAGATGAGGGAAAAGAATGGAATTACAGGGAAAGAAAGAAGTTACACACAAAAAACTGGCCCATGTACAAGTATATGAAGCACTTTATAAAATGGTAGAGGATGGAACATTTCCGGTTGGAAGCAGATTACCCGCAGAACCGAAACTGGCAAAAATGCTGGGAGTCAGTAGAATGACGCTTAGGCAGGCTCTGGATCTTCTTCATGACGATGGCAAATTAAGAAAAGTTCGGGGAGCAGGGAATTTTGTTGCAGATGGGAATAAAATAGTTTCTTCCAGTCTGGAGAAGCTGACGCATCCTATGGCCGGATGCATGGGAGAAGAATTTGATCGAACAACATTTGAGTTGAAAATAGAACCGTCTAATGATTATGAAAAAGAATTGTTGAATTTAGATACCCCTGTAATTGTAGCAATTCATATTTGGTACTGGAAAGGAACGGAGCTAACCGGTTATACCTTTGGAGTAATGTCACCTCATACAGTCACAAAATATCAGTTAGATTTAAATAAAAAAGAAGAGGTTGTTAGATTTGCTCAGACAGAAATCTATGAGAAAGCAGAGCGTTCGCAGCTGAGGATTCATCCAAATTCAGCTGGAACTTCTATTCTTACAGAGTATATGAAAGAAGGGGAGCAAATGACAATGGTCCAGGAAAAAATATACGATGAGGAGTTACAACCTATTCTATGTAATAAACATTACATGTTGACAGATAAAGCAGTATTTGAGATTAATACACATAAATAAAAAATCCCGCAGAGTTTCGATTGGACTCTGCGGGATTTCTTTATGTTTTCTCAATGTGGATCCACGATTGATTAATTGTCTTCTTCTGCGGCATCCATGCTGTATGTTTGACGTTTTCTTGCCATCTCATCACTTTCCAGATATTCATCATAAGTTGTGATTTTGTCGATCAGCTTTCCGCCAGGAACAATCTCCATGATACGGTTTGCTGTTGTCTGTACGATCTGGTGGTCGCGGGAAGCAAATAAGAGGACTCCAGGGAATTTAATCAGACCGTTATTTAAAGCTGTGATGGATTCCATGTCAAGATGGTCCGTAGGTTCATCTAAGATCAGGATGTTTGCACCGGAGATCATCATTTTTGATAACAAGCAGCGCACCTTTTCTCCACCGGAGAGTACGCGTACTTTTTTCACTCCGTCTTCCCCGGCAAAGAGCATACGTCCAAGGAATCCGCGGACATAAGTTGCATCTTTGTTTTCGGAATACTGTGTCAGCCAGTCTACGATCGTATAGTCATTGTCAAATTCCTTTGTACTGTCTTTCGGGAAATATGCCTGAGAAGTAGTGACTCCCCATTTATAAGTTCCTTCATCCGGCTCCATCTCCCCGGTAAGAATTTTAAAGAGCACAGTCTTTGCAAGCTCGTTTCCACCTACGAAAGCAACTTTCTCTTCGCGTGTGATCGTGAAAGAGAGACTGTCTAAAATTTTTACACCATCGATTGTCTTGGAAAGGTTCTCTACAGTAAGTACCTCGTTTCCAATCTCACGGTTTGGACGGAAATCGATGTAAGGATATTTACGGCTGGATGGACGGATGTCGTCCAGCTGGATTTTTTCGAGTGCTTTCTTACGGGATGTTGCCTGCTTTGATTTGGAAGCGTTGGCGCTGAACCGGGAAATAAATTCCTGAAGTTCTTTGATCTTTTCTTCTTTCTTTTTGTTAGCTTCTTTCATCTGGCGGATCAGCAACTGGCTGGATTCATACCAGAAGTCGTAGTTTCCGGCATAGAGCTGGATCTTACCGTAGTCGATATCTGCAATTTGTGTACAGACTTTATTCAAGAAGTAACGGTCATGTGATACGACGATGACAGTATTGTCAAAGTTGATCAAAAATTCTTCGAGCCATGCGATCGCATCAAGATCTAAGTGGTTGGTAGGCTCGTCGAGAAGGAGGATGTCCGGATTACCAAAAAGTGCCTGTGCGAGAAGGACTTTCACTTTTTCAGAACCTTTCAGATCTCTCATGTATTTGTAATGCAGATCAGTGTCGATGCCGAGACCATTTAAGAGAGTAGCGGCATCAGATTCTGCTTCCCATCCGTTCATAGTAGCAAATTCACCTTCCAGTTCACTTGCTTTGATCCCATCTTCATCGGTGAAGTCTTCTTTTGCGTAGAGGACTTCTTTTTCTTTCATAATCTCATAGAGTCTTGCGTTTCCCATGATAACCGTATCGAGTACGAGAAATTCATCGTACTTAAAGTGATCCTGCTGAAGGAAAGAAAGACGTTCTCCCGGAGTGATAACAACTTCTCCTTTTGTTGGCTCTAACTGACCGGAAAGAATCTTTAGGAAAGTGGACTTTCCAGCTCCGTTTGCACCGATCATACCATAACAGTTGCCGGCTGTGAATTTGATGTTGACATCTTCAAACAGCGCTTTTTTGCCAAGGCGTAATGTAATATTATTTGCACTAATCATCTGATAAATCTCCTTTGTCTGTTTCATTTATTTTCTGCCAGAGATCCACAGGTGAGATTCCTCTGCAGAAACTGGCTTGTTTACGGATATTTCCAAGCCCTATCTTACCATGAGAAGGTAAAAATGGCAAGGCAAAGCATATCTTTGGAGAAAATTAAGAAAAAAATTGTTTGAAAGGAATGAAAAAGGGTATATAATTTAAAAAAAGCAAAGCGAGGAATGCATATGGAAAAAGCAACACTGGTTTTGGAAGGCGGTGCAACAAGAGGTGTGTTTACTTCAGGAGCACTTGACTTTCTGATGGAACAGAAGTTATATATGTCACATGTGATAGGAGTGTCAGCAGGAGCATGTAACGGGGTAGATTATGTGTCAAAACAAATTGGCCGAACAAAGAATTGCATGATTCATACAGAGAAAGAGTACGATTACATTAATCTTCGGAAATTTGTCCGAGAGAGAAGCCTGATTGATATGGATATGATCTTTGAAAAATTTCCAAATGAAGTTTATCCGTTTGATTTCGACACCTATTTTCAGTCAGGCATCGTATGTGAGATGGTCACGACAAACTGTGTGACTGGGAAGGCGGAATATATGACAGAAAAGTCCGACCCAAAGCGCCTGATGAAGATCTGCCGGGCTTCCAGCAGTCTTCCGTTGTTTTCACCGATCGTGAATATTGATGGGACACCGTATCTGGATGGAGGGCTTGCAGATTCTGTTCCGATCGAACGGGCACTTGAGATTGGGAATGAGAAAATTGTTGTGATTCTGACAAGAAATCCCGGATATCGGAAAAAGATGCCGTCCAAAGGCGTGATGAAGATTTATCGTTCGTCTTATAAGACATATCCAAATTTGCTTCGTACGATCGCAAGGCGCAGCATTGTCTATAACCGTACAATGGAGAAGATAGAGAAGCTGGAAGAGGAAGGAAAGATTTTTGTGCTCAGACCGCAGATGAAGACCGTGTCAAGGTTGGAGCGGAATGCAGATACTTTAACAGACTTTTATAATCATGGTTATAATTATATGAAAAAGCAGTATCACAACCTGCTGGAATATTTGCAGAAAGAAGAATAGAAAATTGCAGAACAGGGTTGCCTTGAAATGGTTTCCGAATAGGAGAACATATTTTAAGACAACCCTGTTTTGCATCCTCTCCATACAGGTTTGCTGGCGAGAAGCTATTCACATTTTTATCTAAGAAATTCTGCATTCAAACAGAAAAAATTTACACTGATCGTCTACCGCAATTTCTTTTTGAAAGGAAGAGTAAGTTTTGATCGTCGAAAATCCGGCTTCTTTTAGGTATCCTTCCATTTCCCCAAAGGTATAGAGATGTGTCTGAAAATCCATAAATTCTTGTGATAGCAATTCATCGTTCCGGCATAACTCATAGATGCCCGGAGAAAACTGTGTCTGACTTTTCTCTTCATAGTAGTTTTTTGTCTTTAAGGTCAATGCAGTACCGTCTTCGAAAGGGACAGTGACAGAAGGAATATACTCTGTGTCATCGATACATCTATTTGCGGTTGTATCTACTGCAAAGACAAAGACACCGTCTGGGGACAGCAGTGATTTCATTTTTTCAAGAAGCTGTCTGCATACAGAAATATCAGTGAAAAGTGATACAGAGCTGGAGGATATGAAGATGTAATCAAAAAGTCTATCAGAAGAATACTGAAGGATATCTCTGCAGGCGACAGAAGCCATTGGCGCTTTCTGCTTTAATTTCGCAAGCATTTCCTCTGATAAATCGATTCCGCTAATTGTAAAACCACGTTCCAGGAAAGGGACAAGAAAACGCCCGCTGCCACAGAGTGGTTCCAGTATCTTTTTCCCTTTTTCTGCATAAGACAGATAAAAGTCCAGTTCGTCTGACGGCGCTTCGCTGTGTAGGATTTCATACATTTCCGTACATAAATTGCCATAATAATTTTGTCTGATCTGTTCCAAGTTTGTTCTCCCTCCTGTTTTAGATTTGAGCAGGAACTGCAGCAAGCATCTGTCTGATATCCTCGGCATCCAGCTTTAGCGAAAGTGCGCTTGCATTATCGATGAGTTGTTCAGGTTTTCTGGCTCCGCAGAGAATATGAAGATCCGGGATCGTAGCGGCAGTCAGTGCGATCACAAGACTGCTGTAAGAACAGTTATATTTTTCCAACATTGGTTTCCAGGAGTCTAACATAGCAAGGGCTTCCTTGCGGCGGCCGCTTTTCCAGAAACGATTGTTGTTGCGGACATCTGTATCAGAGAGAACGGTATCCATAGTTACTTTTCCAGTCAAAAGCCCTTGTTCCAACGGGGAGTATGCCTGGATAGATACTTGGTGCTTCTGGCATGTCGGAAGAAGATCTGTGCGGATCCGCTGGTCAAGCAGACTATATTTTTCCTGGATCACATCGAGTTGTCCGTACTGGCAGTAAAGTTCAAGCTGTTCCGGTGTGACATTGGAGGCTCCGATCGCACGAATTTTGCCTTCTTTTTTCAATGCCATCAGAGTGTCCATCGTCTCTTCGAGTGGGAAAAGAGAAAGATCCGGTGTCTGCCAGTGTGTGTATAAAAGATCAATATAATCAGTCTGAAGACGTCTTAAGCTTTCTTCTACGTCCTGACGGATACTTTTGGCAGACAGATCTCGGTAAATATGTTTCCCTTCGATGATTTTGTGGAAACATGGGGTCTCGTGTCTCCATTCCAGCCCACATTTTGTTGAGAGAATTGCACTATGACGTCTGTCCTTCAATGCTTTTCCGACAACCTCTTCGCTGTGACCAACCCCATATACCGGAGCGGTGTCGATCCATGTGATTCCATGATCCAGCGCTTCATGGACAGTGTGGATGGAGAGCACATCATCATTTTCCCCCCACCATACACCACCGCCGATGGCCCATGTTCCCATGCCGATGTAAGGTGTTTTTAAGTCTGATTTTCCGATTGATAATAATTTCATAAAAAAGAGGCTCCTTTCCTGTGATAATAAGTGAATACAGAGATCGTGCTTTTATTCAAGAAATAGGTGCACAAAATCACTGTACAAGATACTTTTCCAAGTTGTTTTAACGATCGTAGACAACTTCCTGCAGATAGAGCCCTTTCGGATCGCAAGGTGCGCTTGCCACAGTAGAGGAAGTAGGAGACAAAATCTCGTCAATTTCTTCCTTGCGGCGGATGCCAAGTCCGATATCGAGCAGGGTGGAGAGAATCATGCGAGGCATATTGTGGAGAAAATCAGTTGCCTCCAGTGTAATCTGAATCTCTTCCAAATCTTCGTAAATATCAATATTCAAGATTTCTTTTTCTGTAGATTTGTTTTTCTTTACGGTCGAAAACTTCTTGAAATCATGTTTTCCTGCAAGCAGAAGTGCTGCCTGTTTCATCAGTTCTGTGTCTGGTTTTTTGAAAGAATGATATGTATATTTGCGGTCGAACACGCTTGGGACTTCTGCAATAGCAACACGGTATAGATAAATCCGGCTTTTTGCATTGAGGCTTGCATGAAAACGCTCCGGTTTTTCTTCCACGGAGAGTACTGCGATATCCATCGGAAGATAGCGATTCATGTAATGTTTGATCTCTAATAAGGTCATATCTGTTGTTGTTTTAAAATTGACAACCTGTCCATAAGCATGGACTCCGACTTCTGTGCGGGCTCCGCAGAATAATTCTACATCCTCATTGGTCATCTTTTTAAGCACTTCTAATATCTTATTGGAAACGGTGTTTGTAGATTCTCCTTTTCCGAGGCGCTGCCATCCCTGATAGCGGCTGCCATCGTATTCTAATGTCAGCAATATATTTCTCATAAGTAATCCTTTCTTTTCGTAAATATTATTTTTATGGTTTGAAAAGTAGTTTTAGTATAACAAAGATTGTGCTATAATAAAAGCAGTTTTGAGATACAAATTTCATGGAAAGGGGAGAATACTGTGATTCATTCTATGACCAAAGCAGAAGTGGAAAAGGCAGGAGCACTTTTGATAGATACACTGAAAGAAGGAGAAGTTCTTTATCCATCCATTCTGCTTAGGGGTACGAAAGAAAAAATGAAAAAATTTCTTTTGCAGGTGATAGAGGAGCAGGACTGCTATGCCGATTTTTACTATCCTTCTTTAAAAAAGGAAGAAAAAGAGCACTTTCT
This sequence comes from Coprococcus sp. HPP0074, assembly GCF_964238105.1. Classification (NCBI taxonomy): domain Bacteria; kingdom Bacillati; phylum Bacillota; class Clostridia; order Lachnospirales; family Lachnospiraceae; genus Coprococcus; species Coprococcus sp. HPP0074. Next base: position 234,705 of record NZ_CAXSKS010000005.1, read on the forward strand.
CTCCGGGCTTTCTGCGGACGAAAAATCATATGTACAGCGCATGGAATGTACGGAGGGAAAGATATACTATCCGCTGGACAATGAAATTTGTACCTTCCTGCTCGATATTACAGCGAGGGAGTGGCTGTTTTCCTCTTTTTATTTTGTAAAGAACAGGGCGGTGCTCTGGGGGAATTATCAGATGGCATTTCCACTGTTCTGTGAAAATGAGGATGTCAGAGAATATTACAGAGACCTTGCATGTGCCTGCGGATTGCAGACAGAAATGATGGAGAGCTAAAAATAACAAATTAGTAGGAGAAAAAATCATGAGAGAAGTCTATGCAGCAAGAAGAGCAAAGTTAATGGAAGGAATGAAAGCACCATCAATCGCGGTTATCTATTCAGGAACAGCGCCGATGCGTTCTGCCGATGAAGAATACGAATTTTCGGTTGATCGGAATTTTTATTATTATACAGGAATTGATAGAGAACATATGATTCTTGTGCTGAAGAAGCTAAAAGAAGGAACTATGGTGGAGGAACTATATATTGAGCCATTTGATGAGGTGATGGCGAAATGGGTCGGTGCAAGAATGCGTGAAAACGAGGCAAGAGAGATCAGTGGGATTGAGAAAATCTGCTACCTGGAAGCATTTGACGGAAATTTCAACAGTCTGATAGAATCATCCAGAAGCAGCAAAAAACTCACAGTTGCGCTGGATTTGTGGAAATATAAAGTGACCCAGGCTCCGACACAGGCACATCTTTTGGCAGCACGCATTAAGGAACAGTATCCGGCAGTGGAGATCAGAGATATCTACGCAGATTTTGTAGGACAGCGTATCAAAAAAGAAGACATTGAAATTGAAAAAATGATGGTTGCACAGCATACAACACAGAAGGCGATCGAAGAATTGATGCGGTATGTAAAACCGGGTATGAACGAATGTGAGATGGAGGGAGCGTTTGATTTTGCGCTGCGCAAACAAGGTGTGAGGGAACATGCATTTCCAAGTATTGTTGCAGGAGGCGTAAGAGCGACGACATTGCATTACAAAGAGAATAACCAAGAAGTCAAGGACGGAGAACTCGTTTTGATCGATCTTGGAAGTGCAAATGAGCATTATTGTGCAGATATCTCAAGAACATTCCCAGTCAATGGAAAATTTACGGTACGTCAGAAAGAGATTTATGATTTAGTATTATCCGCACAAGATCTGATTATTGAAAAAGCAGCGCCGGGTATGACACTTCGGGAATTAAATCAGATGGTGATTGATCATTATGCAGCAAGACTTGATGAACTTGGACTTGCAAAAGATGGAAAGACAGTAGCAGATTACTATTATCATGGAGTTTCCCATCAACTGGGGTTAGACACACATGATATCAGTTGTTCTGATTATGAGGTACTGGAACCAGGAATGGTCATCACGGTAGAGCCAGGATTTTATATTGAGGAAGAAGAGATTGGAATTCGCATTGAGAATGATATTCTGATTACAGAAGGGAAAGCGGTAGATCTTTCCAAAGGAATCTTAAAGACGACAGAAGACATTGAAGCATGGATGAGTAAGAGAGATTAAGCAGGAGTAAAGAGGTACTTTTTGTGGCAGATAAATATTGAAAAATATTTGTGCCATGTTAAAAAGTGCCTCTTTTATTTAATACAAGCAATTTATTTTCTATTTTTCAAAAGTGAACTGGCCATTCGGACAGTTTTATCAATTTGCATCTGCTCTTCTTTTGATTTTCCTTCTTTTAAAAGTTCCAAAATCAATGAAATTTCATCAGGCGAGAAACGGATGCCTTTCTTATTTGCGTTTGTGATCAGGGCAAGGAGGATCGGGGCAAGGTCATTGCCGGATTTCCCGTTCGTTTTTGTGGCTGCAGTCCGGATCAGTTCCAGTTTTGCCGGGTCCATCTTCTGTAACATTGGGTGTTCCATCCAGTTGTTCATATACAATTCCCTCCAAAGAATTAGGTTCCAGAGATATCGGAAGTTCCTGCATATTTGCGTCTGTATCGGCAGCAGAAACATCGGATGACAGATCTCTGTAAGTTTCAAAAAGGTTCTGTTGCTCCGGGGAAAGCATTCCTTGAAGCAACATGGAAAGGTCAAATGCGGGAGTGGAAGATGAGCTGTCAGATGAGGCATTGGAACAAGATTGTTTTGAGGAGGATTCCTTTGTCATGTTCTGAAATGAGGCAGCGATTTCCATTGCGCTTAGCATATTCTGTATCTGGTCGATCATTTCACAGTCGCTCTTTCTCAGGAATGGGCGAAGTTCTTCCAGAATGTCAGATGGCGAAGACACTTCCTTTTCAAAAGCACAGCTATGTAAATCTGAGCGAAAATTCTGAAAAAAAGAAAACGTCTGTTGTAATTCCATAAACTTCACATAGACTGCGAGCATCCGCTGGTTGGATGGGGGAAGATAGGGAATCATCAGTTTCATCATCCGCAGACCGGGTGTCGAGATCAGTGTGTCAAATGGTGTCATGGGAATTTTTGATTGATCGTCCATAGAAACTCCTTTCCATTGCGTTATCAATATATATGAGCAAATTGAGAAAGATATACCTTTTTCTTTTTCCTTCATATAATAAAGGAAAGAGAAATGGAAATGAGGAAAAGATGGAACAAATTTTAATCATTGACAGAAATGCAGTATATGAATTAGATGAAGAATGTTTTCAAAGGAAGATGGAAGCACAGAGGAAACAACAGGAGGAGAGAGCAAACGCAGAAGAAAATGACAAGGAAGACATCTAAGCATGTTTAGAAAAATGATTTTGTGAGAAAGAATGGAGCAAGGCAGTCGAGTTTTTTCCAAAAGAAAGACGGGGCATGTTGCCCCGCCTTGCAGAAGAGATTAGCAGCAAAGAGAATTTCTATCGCCACATCCGCATCCATTACCAAATCCGCCGCAGCAGAGAAGTAATAAGATGATCCAGATACAGCTGTCACCACATCCGCATCCGTTGTCGTGTCCGTTTCCGAAACCGCCACAGCAGAATAATAAGAGGATGATCCACAGACAAGAATTGTTATTTCCGCATCTGTCTTCTCCACCGCATCCACATCCACAGTTAGTAGCTGTTAAATCACTCATGTTAAATCCTCCATTTGAGATTGTTTACACTCCTATACTATGTGGGAGGGCTTATTCATGTTTCCCAAAAAACAGAAAAAATTTAAAAAGGAAGATTTTAGTAAAAACAGAGGGAATGTTGGTTGCATTTTAGATTGTTTATAAAATATGCCTATAGTTATATAAAAATAAATGATAACGATATTCTGTTCAGATATGTTAAACTAAAAGCAGCAAAATTTATATTTGAGGAGGAAATCTATATGAAAATTGGAGTAACTGAAATTAGCCCAAGAACTGTGCAGCAAGTGGCTGAGAAAAAATTTAAGGAAGGATACTATTGCTGTGAGGCTTTAGTCAGTGCAATCCGCGATGAATTTAAGCTGGATGTTCCAGAGGAAGTGATTGCAATGGCTTCTGGTATGGCAGTCGGCGCAGGAAAATCCGGGTGTGTCTGTGGTGCTTTTAATGGAGGAATTCTTGCACTTGGACTATTTTTTGGGCGCACAGAGCAGGATGGACCGACAAATCCAAAAAGTGTCAAATGTATGGAACTGACAAAAGAGCTTCATGACTGGTTTAAAAAGGCCAATGGTAAAAATGCAATCTGCTGTCGCGTTCTGACAAAAGAGTTTGACAAAGGACGTGGGGAACACAAGGAACAATGCATTTTCTTTACGGGACTTTGTGCATGGAAGGTTGCCCAAATGATTTGCCGTGAATTGGGAATGAAGAATCTAGATGAGGTGGATGAACCGGCTCCAAGACGTACGGTTGCTGAAATTTAAGACAAAAGGTGAGAATGACATGAAAAAAATGATACAAAAAGTTCCAATTCCTCTTTGTGGGGTTATGCTTGGATTCGCCGCTCTCGGCAATCTTTTGCAGAGTTATGGTGAGGGAATTCGATATGTCTGTGGAGGAATAGCTACATTTCTACTGATACTTGTTCTGATGAAACTCATAATGTTTCCGGAGATGATAAAAGAAGATTTTAAAAATCCGATTTTGGCGAGTGTGGCTGCGACATTTCCGATGGCACTGATGCTATTAAGCACGTATATCAAGCCATTTATTGGTGTGGGAGCAAAATATATCTGGTATTTTGCGATTGGGTTACATATTATATTGATTGTTTATTTCACAATAAAGTTTTTGCTTAAACTTCAGATGCCGAAAGTATTTGCCAGTTATTTTATTGTATATGTGGGAATTGCAGTTGCGGCAGTTACGGCTCCAGCTTTTGAAGAGCTTGCAATAGGTGCCGGTGCATTCTGGTTTGGATTTTTGACGTTAATCGGTTTATTAGTTCTTGTGACAATCCGTTATATGAAATACAAAGAGATTCCAGAACCTGCAAAGCCGCTTTTCTGTATTTATGCAGCGCCTACAAGCCTTTGTGTTGCCGGATATGTACAGTCAGTAACACCAAAATCAAGAGAATTTTTGTTGGCGATGCTGCTTGTGGCAACCATGCTATATGTTTTGGCGCTTGTGAAAGCGATCAGTTATCTGAAGCTGAAATTCTATCCAAGCTATGCGGCATTTACCTTCCCATTTGTTATCAGCGCGATTGCAACAAAGCAGACGATGGTCTGTCTTGCGAATATGAAGCAGCCGATACCGATGCTCCGGTATGTTGTTCTGATAGAAACGGTGATTGCCGTATTGTTTATGATTTATACTTTCATTCGCTTTCTGCAGTTTATTTTTGTAGATCATAAATAAGCGGAACAGGAAGAGAGAAACGTCTGTGCAGAAAATTTACACACTATCCGTTAAAGCAATGAATATCCTAATGAAAAAGGGATATGCATATGAAAGATGTAAAAAAAGCCATTCGTTACTCGTGTGAGGATATAAATAGTGGAAACATATCCGGGCAGGGAATTTGTGTTGCGGTGCTTGATACTGGGGAATGTGTTATTATATTGCAAAGCTCACCAGCGAAAAGAGGTGAGCTGTATATTCATTAAGGGGAAAAAGAGTAACAAAGATTCGCTTCATGCAAAGCCAGTAGCGTGCGACAGTTGTATGGAGCAAAGTAGTCGCAAAGTAAAACAACAACGTAATCAGCAGAGAAAGCAGGAGTATCATAGTGGAATCTCTATGCAGTGTCTTACAAAGAAATGTAATCTGTCTTTATATGCTGTCCGGAAAATTATATATCAAAAGTAGATAAGGGGCTGCCGAGTGTAGCTTCTTATTTTCTGTGTTGGATAATTAAGAGGAGATAAAGGAATGGAATACCTGAATTGGAGTATTTCAATCCTGTTGAAAGAACATTAAAAACTTGATTATAAATACAGTACATAAATTGATATGCGAAGGCAGAGGATATTGTGTTGGAGAATAAAGGCAACTAAAACGCAGGCAATAGACAGAAACATGCACCGCAGGGACAACCGAAAAAATAAATGTAAGACCATATTTTTCTTGTAACTTATATATGAAACCGAGTATAATTAGTTGAAAAGTTTTATTTTAAACCATGTAAAACTATTTTGACAAGGAAAAAAGGGCAATGTCAAAGGCTTTTGACAGACAAAATACTTATATTCATATACAATAAAGGAGAAGATTCAAGATGGATATTGGATTACAAATTAAGAAATTTAGGGAACAACAAAAAATTTCTCAAGAAGAGCTGGCTCTTAAAATATTTGTTTCAAGACAAACAATTTCTAATTGGGAAACAAATAAAAGTTGTCCAGATGTTAAAAGTTTAATTAGTTTATCTAATATCTTCAATGTATCTTTAGATAATTTTATAAAAGAAGATATAAAGGAGATGAGGGAGATTGTAGAAAAAACAACAATTAAAAAGTTTAATGTGATAAGTGTAGTTTTCCTAATTGAATTAATCGTTATAGCCGTAAGTGCCTATCCTTTATTTAGTATTAAGGGAAATATAGGAATTGCTATCTGGTTTTGCTTATTCGCAATAACGCTCTATACAGCAAGTAAGATTGAAAAATTGAAAAAGAGATATGACATTCAAACCTATAAAGAAATTTTGGCATTTATTGACGGAAAGCAATTAACACATGATGAAACACAACAAGAAATAGGAAAAAGAAATTATCAAAAAATCATATTTGCATTCATTGCAGGTGCAATCGCACTTATTATATGTTTTGTTGTAATTTTTATTTGTCAGTATTTAACAAATTAAAAGGGGGAAAAATCATGGAATTTTGGCTTATTATGATTGGATTTATAGTTATGGGCGGAAGTTGTTCGTTAGCAGATACTTGGTGGGATAGAAAGAATAAAAAAGAAGAAAAGAAACAATAATAAATTCTATTTGCTCTAAAATCAAATAAGGAGGAGGTGGATAAAATGTTCAATTTGGTCTATAAATCAATTGTTGTAGAATGTTCTACTGGTGTAGAAGATTTAGCAAAAGCTATTGAGAAAAAATCAGAGGAAATGCTGAACAAAGGATATAAATTAGTAACTATGTCTATGGTCGGAACAGATAAAGCCATATTAGTATTTAAGATTTAGGATACTGATAGATTCTAACAAAATTTAATATCCATACACAAAAAGCAGTTGGTCTTAGTGATTGACTGCTTTTTAGCGCTGTTTTAGCATCATATCAAGGCTCATTTAATCGTGGTAAAATGAGTTTTCGATATACTTCAAAATACTTGAAATGAGGAATATTTTTTAGCATGAGACAAGTCCCCAGGTGCATACAATCTCAAGTAGAAAGGGGGGCTATCACTTGGAGGAAAAGAGTTTGCGAGAAATGCAGCAGGTCGATATAAAAAATGTAAATACTGATGAATTGGTAGATATTAGTGAAATTGAAATTGACACGAAACAGTCGGTACAAAGAAGAGTAAAGGGGTATGTGGAACAGGTACATAACCCTTATCTTGTACGGGTGGGAGAATATATTGTAAAAGTTGGATATTCCGACTGTACAGAGACTTTGAATGACCGGTTGAAACAGTATATTTCAAAAATTGCAGAAACAAAATATTAAAAGGCAGAAGGAAGCAAGATGCAAAAAAATGTATGTTATCATACGGCGATTTATCTTCGCTTATCGAGGGAGGATGGAGATATGAATTGCGGTGCAAAACGAGAAAGTGACAGTATTTCCTCTCAGCGTGCCCTTGCTTGTTCGTTTGTAAGAGAACAGCCGGATATGGAGTTGTTTGATCTTTATATTGATGATGGGTATTCAGGGGCGAATTTTGATCGACCGGATTTTAAAAGAATGATAGAAGACATTAAAAACGGGAAGGTAAATTGTGTTGTTGTAAAAGATTTATCTAGATTTGGACGAGATTATATTGAAGCCGGGCGGTTCATTCAAAAGACCTTCCCGGCTTTTTCTGTGCGTTTTATTGCGATTACGGATCATTACGATAGTCTGACTGCAGATAAGAATACAACATCTTTTGTAATACCGGTAAAGAATTTTGTGAATGATTTCTACTGTCAGGATATTTCAGAAAAGGTAAAATCACATCAGAAAATAAAACGGGAGCAGGGGAAATTTATCGGGGCGTTTGCAGTCTATGGATATCAGAAAGATCGAGAGGATAAAAATAAGCTTGTTATAGATACCTATGCGGCAGAAATTGTGAAAAAGATTTTTGCGTGGAAACTGGATGGAATGAGCAATCTTGCCATTGCGAACAAACTGAATGAAAATGGAATTTTCTCCCCGCTGGAATATAAGAAATCCCATGGCGAACATTATGCCACAGGGTTTCAGGCAGGAATCGTATCCAAATGGTCTGCGGTAGCAATCAAGCGAATTTTGACCAATGAAATTTATACCGGAACGATGGTGCAGGGAAAACGAGAGAAAGTCAATTATAAGGTTAAAAAGATTTTAGAAAAGCCGGAGTCGGAATGGTGTAAAGTAGAGGGAACTCATGAAGCGATCGTTTCCAAAGTGGATTACCAAAAGGTGCAGCGACTTTTGGAAGTAGATACCAGAGCCGAGAAAGGAAAAGAAAAAGCGCATATGTTTTCGGGGATTCTGTTTTGCGGAGACTGTAAAGAGCCGATGGTCCGACGTATGAACAGATACAAGGGAACAGAAAAAATATCTTATATCTGTTCCACGAGAAATCGGAGCGAAGGTTGCAGCAGACACCGTATTTTGGAAGCGGATTTAAAAAGAGTCATACTTCAGATCATCCGGCTGCAAGCAGCACTTCTGATCGATGAAAACAGACAGATGCAGTATCTTCGGACAAGGGAAATGCATTTGGAAGATGTTGTTGGATTTGAGCAGGAGATGATACGTCTGCGCGGTGAGCAAGAGAACTATCAGAAACTTCGCGCAGGGCTTTATGAAGACTGGAAAGCAGGAGTGATCACGCAGGCAGATTTTCAAAAATTTAGCGCAATTTATGAAAAACAGTATCTAGAAACGGGATGGGTGATTGCAAAGCAGGAGGAACTGGTAAAGAAATTGTTTTACAAGGGAGTGCACTCTAATGTCAGGTTGGAGCGGCTAAAAGAGACGATGCAGATTACGACGTTAGACAGGGAGGCACTGCTGGCGTTTGTGGAGCGGATAGAAGTTTATGAGGAGAAACGGATTGTGATACAATTTGGGTATCAGGAAGAGATAAGAAGAATGGCAGGCTCGTAATCAGGAGGTGATCTCAGTGGCAAGAACATCAAAACGCAAAAGACGGCTGGAAAGTCAGGAACTTTTTGAAAAGAAAACAGAGAAAGCATATGTGGCAGGCATTTATGCAAGGCTGTCTGTAGATCATCAGGATGGCGACGAAGTGTCTATTGAAACGCAGATTGAGATGGGGAAGACGTTTATAGAGACTCATAAGGATATTCTATTGTATGACTGTTATTCGGATCTAGGGGCTACGGGAACGAATTTTTGGCGGAGTGATTTTGAGCGATTGATGCAGGATGTGAGAGAGGAAAAGATAAACTGTGTGATCGTAAAAGATTTTTCGAGATTCGGAAGAAACTATATTGAGGTGGGAAACTTTGTGGAAAAGATGTTTCCTTTCATGGGTGTCCGGTTTATTTCTATTACAGATCAGTATGACAGCGCAAAACAAGGAGATTGTAATGAAGCGCTTTCCATGCATTTGAAAAATATAGTCAACGAACTATATGCAAGGGACGTTGCAGAAAAGGTAAAAGCCAGCAAGCAGACAAAGAGGAAGCAGGGAGAATATCTAGGCAGTGTTCCGCCGTATGGTTTTCGAATCGAAAAAATGGATGGGAGACGGACGTTGGTGCGTGAATCTTTGACCAGTGAGATCGTTCGAGAGATTTTTGTGCGCTATGATTCCGGGGAGAACGTTGTTTCTATTGTAAAGTGGCTGTATGAGCAAAAGATTCATTGCCCGGGCGATTACAAAGCATACAAAACTGTTTATCAGCAGGAGGGGCAGAAACTGAGGCAGTGGAGGAGAGAAGCTATCCGGTATTTGTTGAGTAATGTCGTTTACATAGGAAATCTTGCGCAATCCGGCAAGCATATAAGAGAACCGATCATAGCAGAACATGTCCATGAACCTCTTGTTCCGGAAGAAGTCTTTTGTCGTGTAGGAGAAAGGCTGGAGGGAAACCGTAAGATCCAAAAGTGCAGATCACTTCGGAATGATACGATGGAAGAGGTGTTCCGGGACATTTTGTATTGCGGAGAATGTGGACATAAATTCAGCCGGACGGTGACAGAAAGAGAGTCTTCTAATAACAAAAAGAGGACTTTTGTTTCTTATGGATGCCCGAATAGAAAACGCATTGATGAAGACAAATGTAAAAATGAATCGATTACAGTTCTTCAGCTTCAGAAAGTGATATTGCATCTGTTGAAAAAAGAGTTTCTTCTCAGTGATATACAGATGAAAAAACTTACAGATTTTAATCGAGAGGTTGGAGAAATACGAAAAGGACAGATAGAGAAAACACAAAAAGAGCTGCAAAAATCGGTAGAGAACATAGATAGGAAGATCAGTTTTTGTTATATGGAGTATCGAAGCGGGAGCACTTCACAGACTCAATTTCTGGAAATCAAAAAGAAAATGGAAGAAAAAAAGGAACAAAATCAGCGGCTTTTGCGGGAGTTATCTCTAAAATATGCTTCGGTTGACAGACTGGTAGATAAGCAGAATCAAGCTCTCTGCACGGTTTTGAAATGTCAAGGTGGCGCTGTGTTGAATGCGGAACTGGTACAAAACCTGATAGGAAAAATCTATGTGTATCCTGGAAAACGGATCGAGGTTCTCTGGAAATGGAAGGATATATGGATGGAATAGAAAGCGTGAGATATTTCTTGCCCGAAGGTCATGGGAAAGAAAAAAAACTTTAAAAATTTGTAAAAGTCTCAGGAGGAATAAGCGATGCAAAATAGGATGAACATCGCAATATATCTGCGATTGTCCAAGGAAGATGACCGGAATACCCAGGAAAGTAACAGTATTTCTTGCCAACGTTTATTGCTAAAAGAATATATTGAGCAAAATTTTAGAGGGGAAATTTTATCAGACGAAGTCTGCCAGCCGAAGGCATGTATTACGGGATGCCCGTATGGATGTGAGATTTTCGAGTTTGTAGATGATGGTTACAGCGGAACTAGCATGAACAGACCTGCCATGCAGGAATTACTAAGATGTGTCCGGCAGAAGAAGGTAGATTGTGTTATCGTAAAGGATTTTTCCCGCTTTTCCAGAGACTATGTAGAAATGGGTTTCTATGTCGAACAGCTCTTTCCGTTTTTGGGCATCCGTTTTATTTCTGTGAATGATCATTATGACAGTAGAGTTGTTCAGAATCAAATGATGGGTATGGATCTGGCATTTAAAGCGCTGGTGAACGATCTCTATTCGAAGGATTTATCAGGAAAAGTAATTTCTTCTCTGCATTCTAAAAAAGAGCGGGGAATCTATTGCAGTGCAAACTGTCCGTTTGGATATCGTAAGAAAGCAGATGATAAGAATCAAGTAGAGATTGTGCCAGAAGAGGCGAAAGTAATCCGGGAAATTTTTCGATTGACGTTAGAGGGTTATTCTTCTGTGGATATTGCAAAGAAGTTTCACAAGGAAAAGATAAAAACACCGGTGGAATATCTGGCGGCGAGAGGAGTAACACATCGGAACCCTTTGGGGAAGGAATTTTCATGGCATCATACGACCATTTGCAAGATACTGCGAAATGATTTTTATGCCGGAGATGTCGTATATGGGAAATATGAAAAGGATGCTGTCGGAGGAAAAAATCACTTAAAACCAAAAAGTGAGTGGAAGATTACCTATCATCATCATGAACCGATCATTGAACGGGAGATTTTTGAGGAAGTACAGCGGACGAGAGGAATATCAAAACCTTATCAGCCACGAAAGGCACACATGTTGACAGGAAAGGTACTATGCGGAGAGTGTGGTAGGGCTTTGTGCTATCGGAATGCGAAACATCCTTATTTTTATTGCAAGGATCGTTATGCGACCGGCAATGAGAACTGTTTGAAAAAAGTGAACATATTCCTTTTAGAGCAGATACTTGTATCCGCTTTGCAAAAAGAAATCTGCAGGCAGATTGAACTGAAAGAAGTGTGGAAGCTGTATCAGGAGGTACAGAAAAGACAGTACGATGCAAAGATGGCTAAGCTGCGAAAAGCCCGAAAAAATTTGGAGATTACAGGAAAAGAGCAGATCATACTTTATGAGCGATATAAAAAGAAGGAAATCTTGAAAGAAGAATATCTGGCATGCAAAGAAAAGGTACAGAAGAAGGAAGATGCGATAAAAAGTGAAATCCAAAGGCAGAAGATGCTTTTGGTAGAGATGGAGGCAGAGAAGCATACAGGCTTGCCGAATGCCCATAAGATTTGGAAAGCATGTAAGGTCCATGAGCTGAATCAGGAAACAGTGGATAGTTTCATAAGAAAGGTAAAAGTGTGGGATGAGCGGCATGTGGAGATTATCTGGAATTTCAGTGATGGGAAAGCTACCTAAGGACTATTTTTTGTGTTTGTCGGTGTGGGCGTATATAGTGTATAATATAAGCAAAATTTTTATTACAAAAGGGAGTCAGCTAATCTATGAATCAGAATAAAATTTTATTGATAGAAGATGATAAAGAAATCAGCGAAATGTTAAAAAACTATTTAACCGTAGAAAATTATGAGGTGATTTGTGCATACGACGGACAAGAGGCATGTGACTATTTTGATTGCACAGACTTTAGTATGATTCTTCTTGATCTGATGATACCTAAAATCAGTGGAATGGATGTTATGCAGCATATTAGAGAACATAGTGTTGTTCCACTGATTATTATCTCTGCAAAGGATAGCGAAATCGATAAAACATTAGGGCTGAGTTTAGGAGCTGATGATTATATTACAAAGCCGTTCTCTGTTGTGGAGGTGTTAGCTCGCATTAAGGCAAATATTCGCAGGAGAAATCAATATGATCAAGGATCAGAGGATATTCCGAAACGATTAACTGCCGGAGAATTAGTAATGAACCTGTCAGATTATACATTGACAAAGAGCGGAAGACGGGTGGAACTCACTGCAAAAGAATACGAAATTTTGAAGCTGCTTATGCAACATCCGAAAAAGGTTTATACAAAGGAACAAATATATGCTCTTGTTTGGAAGGATGCTTATCTTGGTGATGAAAATGCTGTGAATGTGCACATAAGTCGTCTTAGAAATAAAATCGAAGAAGATACTCGCAATCCCCGGTATATCATCACCGTATGGGGGATTGGATACAAATTGGGGGAAAATGTATGAAGGATACAACGATTATTTTTTTTCTGTGCATTTGTATCGTTTTTTTGGTATGTGTTGTATTTTATCAGCAATTTACTTTCCGCACAGGAACACAAGCAAAATTACGGGAAATCAGTGATAAGCTCAAAAAAATCATAGAAACGCACAGTGATGAGCAAGTAATGGTTTTTACGGACAATAAAGAGCTAATAGAATTGGCTGCACAAATCAATGAATTACTGGAGAAACACTTGAAAATAAAAGCGGATTATCGCCATTCTCAAATAGCCTCTAAAAAAATGTTGTCGAATATTTCTCACGATATTAAAACGCCTATGACTGTTATTTTGGGGTATCTGGAAATCATGCAGTTAAGCGAAACAATTTCTGCTGAAATGCTGAAAAAGGTAGAGGATAAAGCGCAAGGGGTCATGGGAATGATCGATCAATTTTTTACCCTATCAAAAATTGAGTCAGGCGATATGGATATAGCGCTTTCGAAGGTAGATATTTGCGAAATTTGTCGAGAAAGTGTACTGGATTTTTATGAGTTGCTTTCTAGTAAAAACTTTCAAGTAAATATTGATATTCCGGAAATGCCTGTTTTTGTGCAAGGGAATAAAGAAGCTTTACAACGTATTCTGTTTAATTTGATTTCTAATGTCATCCGATACGGGGCGGACGGAAAATATCTTGGGCTTTCATTGAAAAATGAAGAAAGAAACGTATATGTGGAGGTAACAGATAAGGGAAAAGGCATTGATCAAATGTTTGCAGACAGCATATTTGATAGATTATTTACAATGGAAGACTCTCGTAATCGTAAGATACAAGGGAACGGACTTGGTCTGACAATCGCCAAAAATCTAGCTGTTTGTCTTGGTGGGGATATTACTTTGGAAAGTATTCCTTATGTCAAAACGACTTTTACAATACAGTTGAAAAAATCTTACTTTAAGATGTTCGAAAGAAATTTGTAATATTTATTCAAGAGTTTTGAAAATCTGAGCCGTTACAATGGAATTTAGAAAGGAGGCAATAGAATATGTCATATGTTGTACAAACAAATAGCCTTGCAAAAATCATTGATAGGAAAGAGATTGTTAAGAATGTCAATCTCCACGTAAAGAAAGGGGAAATCTATGGTTTCCTTGGCCCGAACGGTGCAGGTAAAACTACTGTTATGAAAATGCTCACAAACCTTTGGAAGCCAACAAGTGGAAGTATTGAAATTTTCGGAGAAATACTTACTCCACAGTCCTGTGAAATCTTAAAAAGAATAGGAAGTATCATTGAATTTCCTACCTTTTATAATCACATGACCGGGTATGAAAATTTGCAGCTTCATTGTGAGTACATGGGGTATTATAAACATGGAAGCATTGAAAATGCGCTTGATCTGCTGGAATTATCGGCTGCCTCACAAAAAGCTGTAAAAAATTATTCTCTTGGTATGAAAGAACGACTTGGTATCGCACGTGCAATTCTTTGCAAGCCGGAATTACTAATTCTTGATGAGCCGACAAATGGACTGGATCCTGCAGGTATGAAGAAAATCCGTGATTTGCTAAAAAATCTTTGCGAAGAATATGGAACAACGATTATGATTTCCAGCCATATCCTTTCAGAAGTTGAAAGTATTGCTGATACGGTAGGTATCATTCATCACGGAATGATGGTGAAAGAAATCGGCATGAAAGAAATAGAGAGGATGAGCCTTGCATATGTGGAACTGGTAGTAGCAGATCCTAAAAAAGCTGCCTATGTATTGAGTGAAAAACTGGAGTATAACAATTTTAAGATCATTGAAAACAATACGATCCGTATTTATGGCCAGCACGTTTCAATAAAGGAATTGTCTAAGGTGTTAGCATTGAATGATGTTGAAGTGGTTGCGCTTGGCAGACAAGCTGAAACTTTAGAAGATTACTTCCTTAAATTAACTGCGGAGGTGAATAGATTATGTTAAAGCTGATTCAATTAGAATGGAGGAAAAACAACATTGGAAAGTATATTAGAAATGCAATGATATTGGCGGGTGTTCTTTGTCTGTTTCTGTTTGCACTGGCCTATCTTGGTATTGCAAATGATCCGGATACAGGGATTCCGGACGCAGCGCCGGGAAACGGTACAATTTCAGCACCTATTGAATTATTTTGCAGTATGTCATTTCTAGTATTTACCGGTGTGATGCTATCATCTTTTATTGTAAGTGCCTATAAAGATAAAACAATGGCATTGATGTTCTCTTACCCGATTAAGCGGCAGAAAATACTTATTTCTCAAATGCTCTCGGTTTGGATTTTCTGTTTCCTGGCATTGGTAATAACAAAACTTGTAATTTATGGCTGTATTTTGTGGGGGTCCCAGTTTATGGTATCATCATTTCCAATTGATTATGATATGGCAAGTCTGAAATTTTATGTACAGCTTATTGTAAAATCGATTTCTATTGTTAGCATGAGTTTTATTGCATTATTTATCGGATTGGCAATGAAGTCCACAAAAGCGACGATTATATCCTCTTTTCTGCTGATTATTTTGACGCAGGCAAACATTGGAGATCTTACACTGGCAAATAATGCCGTATTCCCTCTTGTTTTGACGATCATTTCCCTTCTGTTTGCTGTTCTATCTGTGATCGGAGTGGAAAAGAAAGATTTTATATAGATGGATTAAAAGAAAAAACTTCCGGGAAGCGGAAGATACTGAAAATTTATATTGGAATCAATGAGTGAGGCAGTCTGGTCGCGGATCAGACTGCGTTTCTATGTCCCCGCCTAAAATTTTTATTCTCTACATGCAAAAAAAATATATACAAGAATTGATTGGTAATATATAATCTTATTATAAAATTTGTACAAAAGAATTTGGAAATGTTTCCAGAAAAAGAGTGATGGAATTATGAAGGAGGAAATCGTATGGAAGATCAACGAAAGAATGAATTGGCAGTTGTAATAGCTGCAACGGTAGTATTTGGTTTCATGAATCGTATTTTGATCAGGATTCCGTATATGGTATTAGGAGATTTTTCGTTTTCCTTTTTGATATCTGTTGTGACGTGGTGGATTTACAATTCTGTTTTGTTTTCTGTTGCAGAGCAGATGCAGATGGGCGATGGAGGCAAGAAAAGAATAGGAAAAATGATCCTGTTTGGATTTCTTGCAACGCTAATAAAGGCTGGAATTGATACGTGTATTGATCTGACGGTCGCTCGTCAACCGAATATGTTGCTGCTTGTAGCTGCTATGGAGATGTCTATGATTCTTTACATAGCAGGGTTAGACTATTTTCTATTCGTAAAGGTTGGAAAAAGAAAGATAAAACAAGAGGGAAAAGAGATAAATGCTTTAGTGACGATATTTGTTTCTTTATTGATCTTTTATGGTGGAACTTTATTTTATTATCTGAAACAAGTAAATTATGCTGTTGAAAGATATGGAACTTCTTCGATGGTTCAAGAAATAGGGTTGGATAATGCGATTTGGAATTTGACTACAATGCTTGGAAGACGTTCCACAACGGTTGGAGCAGTCGTATATGTTGGGTGTTTTATAATCATTTGGTGGATATTAGAGAAAATCACTGTTTCGCAGGAAAGCAATTAAAAATGGACAGAAGAGGGAAAATGAATGGAAGAAAAGTAATCAGAAAAGGATGTGAGTTTGATGAAATACATATGGATGTGCAGCGAAGCGAACACATGGAGCAGTTACTATTATGATGAGCAGACGGAGGAATTTTTTGTATTTGATAATAAAAAAGGGGGGGACGGACTTGCGGTTGGAGTCCTTTCGGGAATTTCCTTGATAATCTATGCGCTTGTACGGAACATAGAAAAACCAATTCCTTTTGACAAAAATTTGTTGTACTGGATTTCGTTGGGACTGGGAGTGATTGTGGGGGCGATCGTTTCTGGATATCTGTTAAGACGTGCAAAAAGAAAAGTGGAAGAAAACGCAAGAGTGTATCCTTGCAGACTGGAAGAAAAACGGAAATTGGCAAAGCAGAACCGGAAAAGCTTTTTTCAACATATGGTATTAATTGCTATTTTTATAGGAGTATGTGTGGGATACCGATTTTTGATGGTTTGGATTGTGCCATCCGTTCTGGTATATGCTTTTTTTAACTCAGTCATGTGTATGATAACGATTTTACTGATAACTGGTTTCGTGGGAAATCATCCGCTAAAAGGCTGGAAAATTGCAGGTAAAATCTTGAAAGGAGAGTAGGAGAATGCCATATTTGATTCCAATTTTATATGTGATCGTCTCTTATACATTTTTTCTTTTGCCGGGCTTATTTGATCAGGTAGTGGAATTACAGATTATTTCAGCACTTCTGCCTTTTCTCATGGGAGTCGTCAATTTGATTGTCGTATTGACGGTAGGAAGAAAATGGTCAAGAAAAACATTGTTAAACTGTACATTGATCATTAAATATGGATTGATTCCATTCTATTTGATTGGAGGATGTATTACCATCAGCGTGACACTTGCTGCACTGTTTCCGCTGCCGTTGATGGTGTTGTTTGGGCTGGTCACAGTTGTTTTCCTGATTTTTGGGTATGGGATTTTGTTGGGAGCGGCGCCATATGCAATCGCCTACCTTATAAAATCATGTAAAGAAGGAAGGCATTCAAAGGCAGTGGTAATTCTGTCCGGCATCTGCCAGTTTCTTTTTTCTTTTGATGTATTTTCCATGATGATCCTGACAATCAAAGAAAAGCATCTAGTCAAAACTACAATAGTTGTGTTTGCGGGAGTGTGTCTCGCAATACTTTTCATTCTGCTGTATATGTTGAGTATTTTTGTATAAAGAGTTTGAAGAGAATATAGAAAACCGATCGTTTATCGATGATGCTGTCGGAAGGAAGAGTGGGAGAAGCGGATGATTAAATTATGTTATAAAATTCATGATAAGAAGACGGATGAGTATTATTTTGACTTACAAACTCAAAAAGTATATCAGATTTGTCTGTCTGCATACTATGCAAAGCAAAATACGAAAGGAATCCTGTTCCCCTTGATTTTAGGCGGAGTGGCAACAACATTTTTAGAAGAGGTATCAAAGCAAATAATCTTATCTGAGAATGTCCGGATTTTATCGATGATCTTGGTAATTGGAATTCTGGTTTTGATTGATCAAAAGGTAAAAAAATCATTTGCAGAAAAGTATCGATATATCGAGGAACATACGATGGGGATTGAAATGGAAAAATCAGATCTGTTCAATCTATATCTTCGGGGGAGATGGAACAGAAGAGTATTGGGAATAATTGTTTTTGCAGGTGTGGTCATTTTTTTGACCGGCATGATTTTTACAATCCGAGTCTCTCATCTTACCGGGATTGTTCTGCTCTTACTGGGTGGGATAATCGGAGTGATTTTTTTTCATTATGGAGAATTTTCGGAAGCTTCGCAAGTAAAAAAAATATTTCCGGGAACGGAAAGAGTGAAATTGATTTTATCAGGAGGGAGAGAATCAAAAATGGGATTCAGGGAGCGAAACAGGTACATTCAGCTCTGCAGAGAAAATGAAC
The DNA here is from genome assembly GCF_964238105.1 of Coprococcus sp. HPP0074. Taxonomy (NCBI): domain Bacteria; kingdom Bacillati; phylum Bacillota; class Clostridia; order Lachnospirales; family Lachnospiraceae; genus Coprococcus; species Coprococcus sp. HPP0074. The sequence goes on from NZ_CAXSKS010000005.1 coordinate 253,057, forward strand.
ATTCAGCTTTCTATTATGACACAGCAGAAGAGAAACTATTGCGATATAAAAAAGAAAGTAAATTTTCATTTTCCTTAAAATATCAATTGTGTATTTTAGCGGCGCTGTATTTGGGATACATATTAAATGACAAAGCTTATATACTGTTGGCTCAAAACAGTTCTTTGAAATATTTTCTTATCTTTTTCAGCATTGGTGTTGGCGGCATTTGCTTGTTGTTTTTTGAAAATAATATCACGAAAATTTTGAAAAAAGACGGGGTAGAAGTGCCATATCCACTATCTGATGAATTGCTGCAGAAAGGGCAAAAGGATTTTAAGACGCAAAAAACGATCATGTATCTATGGAGTTTCATCTCTGCGATTCTCTGTTTCGCTTTTTACATAACGAACCTCATTCTTTTGTTAGTGCTGTTTTTAGCCAGCATGATTGTATTATCCAGTATGGTTGCTATAGCAAGACCTGTTTTGCGGGAAAACTTATATCAATGTTTGAAAAAGAGGATGTAGTAAAAATGTATGATTATGGGGAAAGGGGATTGTTATGAAGAGAAATATAATCCGGACGACAGAATGGAAAAAGCTATATCCGATTAAAAAGGGAATCATAGTATCGGTATGGTTATTTGCAGTTATCATATTATATGCAGGCTTCCGGGGGTTGATAGAAGATCATGATCTGAAAACAATAGTTGTGATCATTTTAGACGGTGCGATACTTGTGAAATCTTTTCGGCCGGTTAAGAACTATCTTTTTACAAGATATCATTGCGTACCGGTTTTTAATCAAATTTTCACAAAAAAAGAATTGGAAGAACTGTTTGAGGGAGAAGTGTTTCGGAAAATGACAGGCAGTATGGAAAATCCTTTAAATAGTCTGGATTTATTGGAAAGTAAAAATTGGTTTTGTATCCATGGAAAATTTATTTCAAAGAATATGACGATTATTGGAAGGGCATGGGTTGCGGCAAGTCTCAACAATAGAGATATCACACCTGTAAAAATATTTTATATGACGGGGCAATATCTTGAAGTTAAAGCAGGATATTCATGGAAAGTTTCTACCATACAATCTTTTAATCGGCTGTTATGGGAAAAGTATCAAATAATACCTGTTAAAGTGTTTTCTCGAGATTATGAACGAATCAGTACAATTTTAAAGAATACATATGACAGAATGAAAACGGAAAAAGATTTGTGTGAAAAAGAATTTGTACGATATTTGCTTGAAGACGGTGCGGATAGCAAAGCTTTATTTTGGAGTGAAATACCGGGATTGCAGTTGCCGGGAGAAAATAAGTAAATGCAGCAGAACAGATAATACATATGGGGGAGAAACGATGAAGTGTATGCAGAAAAATTTTCACAGAAACATACTGATTTGTGTGTACGGTTTTTTCTTTGTGTGCATATTGGGTGGGATTACCGTATGGGCATCCTATCAGGAAAGAAGTTTTTCCCCAAAGGGATGGCTGAACTGCAATCCAGCGAAAAGATATCTTTATATTGACGATCTTGAAGAAAAGTATAACGTGGCTGGGATGCGCAGATGTGAAATAGAGGAGTTGTTAGGCTCGCCGACATGGAGAAAAACAGAGCCGGGTACAGAAAAGATTATATATTATGAATACCGCATTCAAGACAATCTATTGGCAGGGTGGAAGGTATATCAAGTAAGATTTCAGGATGATATTGTTATCGATACGACGATTATAGTAGAGGACTGGTAGGGATGATTATATAAAATTTTTCTTTATAAGCTACCAGAGAGGATAAAAGTGATTTCTATATGGTGGGTAGAGAAAAATTAGAAGTTGTAGAGGTGAAGAGAATGAAGAAACTATATTGCATGAACTGTAGTGCTCAAATAAAAGGAACAATACCAAACAAATGTTCTTGTGGAGCTGAATTTGATTTAGCAGATACAAAAAACATAAAAAAAATAATTACAAGCATTATATTTTTTGTAATATTAATGTCTCCACTGCTTATTCTTATTCACTTTGGCAGACAATATTTACAAGCGTCAATTATTTTATATGCTTTACTCCTGAGTCTATGTATGTTTTGGTATCGTATCGTACAAACTATTTTAGTTCGTCTTGAGTTAGTAACTATGACAAACATTGAAATTAAATAATAACAATAGCATTTTCACAGCTTTAGTAAGCAGGAAATATAATGGGTGTTTTAGGTGTATTCAGTATTATTAAAGGAAAGTTACCCCTTATCAAAAGATATAATGGGGTAAAAAACATAAAGTTACATTCGAGAATTGAGGGAACAGCTTTATTATTAGTAGGAAGTGTGTTGATTTTTCAATGTTTTGTATCCATGGGAGATGTTGAATTAGTTATTAGTATTCTGTTGATTTGCATTTTTTCATAAATTAAATCCTTTCGTTTGCCATAGGCGGAAACCCACTACCTTCAGGTGGTGGGAGGAGCCTTGTGAATCTTTAGCCATTAACCCTGACTCTCAATATACTTTTGTATAGTCGCTGACGATACTTCTCCAATACTGCAAGCAAAGTATCCGTCTGACCCAAATATCCTTTTCTTCCAATACTGTTTAGACAGAAACGAACCATACTTTTGCCATAGGTAATATGTTGTTTCTTGTTTTATGGTGGTAGAATATAAATAGTACAAAATAAACATGACCATTTTCAATAAATATTATATGATAGTCATAGAGCAAGGA